>WFUY01000534.1 GCA_015484715.1 Thermoflexales bacterium
ACCATCCCCACCCGACGCAGCCAGATCTTCTCCACCGCCCAGGATGGACAGACCAGCGTGGAGATCCACGTGGTGCAGGGGGAGCGCCCGATGGCGGCCGATAACAAGAGCCTGGGTCGCTTCATCTTGGACGGCATCCCACCGGCCCCGCGCGGCACCCCCCGGATTGAGGTGACCTTCGACATTGACGTGAACGGCATCCTCCATGTCTCCGCCAAGGATGAGGCGACGGGCAACGTCCAACAGATCACTATCCAACCCTCCAGCGGCCTGAGCGACGAGGAGATTGAGGCGATGATCCGGGAGGCGGAGCGACACCGGGAGGAGGATCAGCACCGCCGGGAGTTGGTGGACGCCCGCAACCAGGCCGATGCCACCCTGTACCACGCCGAGAAGGTGCTGCGGGAGCTGAGCGACTGGATCACGCCGGGGATGCAGGCCCAGGCGGAGCGGCAGATGGCCGAGGTCCGGGAGGCCCGTGAGCAGGAGGACCCGGCCCGCATCCGTGAGGCTGTGGACCGGCTGCGCCGGCTCCTGCGGGAGATCAGCGCTCCCCCTCAACAAGAGGACACGACCACCCTCTGAAAGCTAGCCACCTCGGTCGTCCGTGGAAGGAGGAAGCGAAGGAAAGCCGGCTATGGCTGCCAAGCGTGACTATTACGAGGTCCTGGGCGTCAGCAGGACGGCTTCCCAGGAGGAGATCAAGAAGGCCTATCGGCGGCTGGCCCGCCAGTACCACCCCGACGTCAACAAATCGCCGGACGCCGAAGCCCGCTTCAAGGAGATCAACGAGGCCTACGAGGTGCTGGGAGACCCGGAGAAGCGAGCGGCCTACGACCGCTTCGGCCACGCGGGCCTCGGCGGTCAGGGGATGCCCGACTTCTCCGACTTCGGCCTCGGCGGGCTGGGGGAGATCTTCGAGGAGTTCTTCGGCTTCGGTATGGGCGGTCGGAGCCGCCGTCGGGGGCCCCGGCGGGGCGAGGACCTACGGGTGGACCTCACCCTGACCTTTGAAGAGGCGGTCTTCGGCTGTGAGAAGCAGGTGCGGGTCAACCGCTACGCCCCCTGCCCCCTCTGCCACGGCACCGGAGCCGAACCGGGCACCAACCCCGTCCGCTGCAACACCTGCGGTGGGGTGGGGGAGGTCCGCCGAGTGCAGCAATCCATCCTGGGCTCCTTCGTCAACGTCACCACCTGCCCCACCTGTGGTGGAACGGGGGAGGTGATCCCCATCCCCTGTCGGCGCTGTCGGGGTAACAAGCAGGTGCGGGTGACGCGCACGCTGACGGTGAAGATCCCGGCCGGCGTGGACGACGGCACGCAGATCCGGCTGGCCGGTGAGGGCGAGCCCGGCACCTACGGCGGTCCCCCCGGCAACCTCTACGTCGTCTTGCGCGTGCAGCCCCATCCCTACTTCCGCCGTCGCAACGACGACCTGATCCTGGAACTGCCCATCAACGTGGCCCAAGCTGCCCTGGGCGACCGCATTACCATCCCCACGTTGGAGGGGGAGGAGGAGATCCGCATCCCGCCGGGCACCCAGACCGGCCAGATTTTCCGGCTGCGAGGCCGGGGGGTTCCCCACCTGCGGCGCAACGGGCGGGGCGACCTGCTCATCATCACCCACGTCGTCGTCCCCACTCAGTTGACCGCAGAACAGCGGGCCCTCTTCGAGAAGCTGGCCCAGACTTTGGGCCGGGAGAGCATCCCCCAGCAGGAGAAGGGCTTCTTCGAGAAGCTGCGGGAGGCTTTCAGCCTCTAGCTTGACGCCCAGCGGGGGGCGTGGTATAATCGCCTCCCAAACCGAGATGGACAACGACGATGACGGAGACGAGTAGGCCGGTGTCGGCTTCCAGAGAGCCGCCGGTTGCTGCGAGGCGGTAGTCGGGCCGGTCGAAATCCCCTCCCGAGTCGCTCAGCGAACGCCAGGGGGGTACTAACGCAAAGGCGCAGAGAACGCCGAGAGAACCCAAGGATTCCTCCGCGCCCTCGGCGTCTCGGCGGTGAAGAAAGCCCTCCCTCGGGTCAGTAAGGTGAGCCGGTTGCTCCCGTTACCGAGCACGGGTCTCCGACCCGCCGAGGTCCGCCGTCGCGAGGCGGCGGACGAAGCCAGGTGGCACCACGAGCGGCCCCCTCGTCCTGGTTCGGATGAGGGGGCCTTTACGTTGTGGGAACAACCTATCTCAAGACGGAGGTGGAGCGATGTTGGACCTGGCCTTCATCCGCGATCATCCTGACCTGGTGCGCGAGGCCCTGCGCAAGCGGAACACCGATGCCCCGCTGGACCGCATCCTGGAACTGGACGAACGGCGGCGTGCCCTGCTCAAAGAGGTGGAGGCGCTGAAGCACCAGCGCAACGTCGCCTCCAAGCAGATCGGGCGGACGAAGGATCCGGCGGAGCGGGAGGCGCGGATCGCCGAGATGCGGGCCGTCTCCGACCGCATCGCCGCCCTGGATGACCAGGTCCGGGAGGTCGAGACGGAACTGAAAGAGGCGCTGCTCTGGGTGCCCAACATCCCCCACGAGAGCGTGCCCGTCGGCCCCGACGAGGAGGCCAACGTCGTCGTCCGCCAGGAAGGGGAGCCCAAGACCGCCGACGATTTCGGTTTCCGGCCCCTGCCCCACTGGGACCTGGGGCCGATGCTGGACATCATTGACTTCGAGCGGGGGGTGAAGCTCGCCGGCAGCCGTTTCTACGTCCTCAAGGGGATGGGAGCCCGGCTGCACCGGGCGCTGATCCAGTGGATGCTGGACATCCACGTCACCGAGAACGGCTACACGGAGACCTACCTGCCCCATATGGTGCGGCGGGAGATGATGGTCGGGGCAGCCCAGCTCCCCAAGTTCGAGGACAACATCTACCACGATGCCGAGGAGGACTACTGGTTCATCGGCACGGCGGAGATCCCGCTGACCAACCTGCACCGGGACGAGATCCTGAGCGCGGACCAGTTGCCCCTCTACTACGTCGCCCACACGCCCTGCTTCCGACGGGAGAAGATGAGCGCGGGGCGGGACGTGCGGGGGATCAAGCGGGTCCACCAGTTCGACAAGGTGGAGATGTACAAGTTCGTCCTGCCGGAGACCAGCTACGAGGAGTTGGAATCGCTGGTGGAGAACGCCGTGGACCTCTGCCGGCGGCTGGGGCTTCCGTACCGGGTGGTGGAGATCTGCACGGGCGACCTGGGGTTCGCCTCGGCCAAGACCTACGACATCGAGGCCTGGGCGCCGGGCAGCGGGGAGTGGCTGGAGGTCAGCTCCTGCAGCAACGTCGAGACCTTCCAGGCCCGGCGGGCCAACATCCGGTTCCGGCGGGAGAAGGGGGCCAAGCCCGAGTACGTCCACACCCTCAACGGATCGGGGCTGGCCCTGCCCCGGACCCTCATCGCCATCCTGGAGACCTATCAGCAGGCGGACGGCAGCGTCGTCGTGCCCGAGGTGCTGCGCCCCTACATGGGCGGGGTTGAGGTGATTCGGCCCCCGGTTTGACACTTCAAGTCGAGCGTGGTATACTAAAACTGCCTTCGGGAGAGGACGAGCCTCCCGGCGGGCCACGCGGAGGGATGGCCGAGTGGACGAAGGCGACGGTCTTGAAAACCGTTGTGGCCGAAAGGTCACCGGGGGTTCGAATCCCTCTCCCTCCGCCTAACAGGAGAATACGCGGGGAGGTGCCAGAGTGGACGAATGGGGCCGCCTGCTAAGCGGTTAGGGGGCGAGAGCTCCCTCCAGGGTTCGAATCCCTGCCTCCCCGCCTAAGACGCGCCCCCGTAGCTCAAAGGATAGAGCGTTTGGTTGCGGACCAAAAGGTTGCAGGTTCGAGTCCTGCCGGGGGTGCCAGAAGCCGATTGGGGTTGCCAACACCTGCCTAAACGCCCTCCCCTTCTGCGACGCGAGAAGAGGAGGGCGTTTGGCATTGCGGCCTAGGGTGACGACGGGAGTCGCCACCGAGAGCCGTTAGAGGCCGAGGAAGGCCCCTGCTTGCCGGAGCGTCTCGAGGATAAGGGAGAAATCGCCGTCGGCAAGCATTCGCCTGAGAGGTGTGGACCTCAAGAAGCGATCCCGCTCAGCCAGCGAGGGGATCTCAGATGCCCGTTCCAGCAGAGCACAACGGGCCTCCTCCAGGCCACGGATGGCTCGGTTCCCATCACCCCGATGGTGGGCCACGGCTGCTTCCAGCGTATGAGCAAGGACTTGGTGACGTTCCTCGCCGCTAGCCTTCAGAGCCTTCCAGGCTGTCGCCACGGCCTCGGCTGCGGCTTCCACGTAGCCTTTTGCAAGCCCGAGTTGGCAACGCAGCAGCGCAATAGCCCCCTGATAGCGAGAGCATTCTTCGCCCCCGCTCAGACTATCCGCACGGTTGATCCAACGCCGAGCTTCGTCCAACAGCCCCTGCTGGCCAGCCAGTGAAGCCAGTTCTAAAGCAGCCTCCACCTCATACCGGGAATCAGCCAGTTCGCCGGCTCTGCGGCGAGCGTAAACAGCCCACAATCGCGCTCGATCTCGATCGCCCGTCCGACTGTAGAGATGTGCAGCTCGACACGCAAGCCAGACTTGCGTTTCCCGATTCCCCAGGATGTTGGCCAGACGCTGGGCTGCTTGCAGATGGTTCATCGCAGCGATAAAGTCACCTAACTCGCGCTCGGCACTGGCCATATTACCCAAGATGATCGCCCGAACCAGGGTGGCGGGACTTTCCGGCGTCAGCGCCAAGGCGAGCCGAGCTTGCTCCAGCGCCAGCCAGTCGTGCCCCAGATATGTGTAGACGCTGGCCAAGTTGTTGTGGTCCAACCGTCTCCACTCCGGCCGGTCCGCATCCAGAGCAAGCGCCTTCTGGTGATAAGCCAGAGCCAGGGGATACCTCCCCAGCATCTCGTAACAGGTTCCCATCAGCCGCAGCGCCTGAGCCCGCAAGTGCGAATCATCTTCGGCCAGCTCGAGAGCCGCCTCTGCCAGACGAAGGGCTTCCTGCAGCCGCCCTTCCCGTTGGGCCAACCAGCACTGTCGAGCCCGGACCTCGCTCTGAACATCGCTATCAGCCAGTGTCTCGGCCAGGCTCAGGGCTTGTTCCAGGTTTCGGGCCTGAGCCTGACGCTGGGCAGCCCGGTCATAAAGGGGATCGCAGCGCAATCGGAGCGTGAGCTGATGTCGTAGATTCGCCGATGTCGGAGCCAGGTCCTCTAAGGCCACCAGCGCCGTCTCATAGGCCTGACGAGCTATTTCCCAAAGGTGCTGAGCTTCGGCAACCTCCCCAACCTGTTCAGCTTCCACCACCAGGGCTTGACCAAGGCGCTGAGTCATCTGACGGACGGCCGGCATAACCGAGTGAGAAAGCTTGGGATCCACCAGCAGCCGAGCGAGATTGGCCAAGGCCAACGGCATTCCCACCAAAGTGTCCAACGTCGGAGCCCCCCGAGCAGGCAATCGGAGCAAACGGGTCACCCGGTCGGCGGGGGAAAGGCCCAGTTCCTCCCGCCAGATCCGAGCGTAGCGTTGGTAGGCGGTCAGTGCAGCCTGATGCTGCCCCAAGGCCAGGTGCAGTCGGATTACGGCCTCGTGACCGGCCTCGTCATAGGGTTCAGCTCTCACCAGTTCTTCGGCATAGTGAAGAGCACGCACCAGGTCCCCAGAAGCTTCGTAGCCTGTGATCAGGACTTCCAGCGCCCGAAGATAGCGCTCTTGGTAACGCAGCCGGGGAGGATAGCACCATTCTGCATCGCAGCCTGTCAACAGAGGTCCTCGATAGAGACGCACGGCCTGCTCCAAAGATTTCAGCGTCTCTTCATCTGCTTCGAATTCGTGCTCCGGCGTCGGAGCCACCGGGACAGTGCAAGCCTCGAACTCGTCGAGATCGAGCCAGGCATCCGAGGGGAGGTTCCACATAAGAGTGTGAGGAG
>WFUY01000535.1 GCA_015484715.1 Thermoflexales bacterium
CCACCGCATCGCCCACGTGGTCCCCATGGCCGTGGGAGACCAAGATGTAGTCCGCTTCCACGTCGTCGGGGCCCACCGAGGCCGCCGGATTGCCCGTCAGGAAGGGGTCAATGAGCAGCTTTGTGCCGTTGATCTCGACGCCAAAGGCCGCGTGACCGTACCAGGTGACTTTGATGGACATCGTGCTTCCTCCTTCTCCTGATATTCGATAGAGTTGGGACATTTACCGGCTCGTGGGCCGGGACACCAGGGGGGAGGAGGTCCCGCCACGCTCTCGATCCGCCGGTATGGAAGCCGCCCTGGTTGCTCGCTCCCTCAGTATAGCCCATCGTTCCCCCGTTGTCAATGCTCTCATCCGCGGTGATTACCCACAAGGGAGCGAGAGAGTGGTCCGTAGCAGCCCGTCCACGAATTTCTCACCAATGCACGAATGAGGCGGTCCTTCATTCGTGTATTCGTGCCCCATTCGTGGACGGCTAGTCTCCCTACCTCCAAAGATATGGGTAATCACCGGTCTCATCCGTCCACGCCGTGCCGGTCACCCGGCCCTGGGAGCCCATCCCCCTTTTTTACCAGGTTTTAACTTGCCTGATACACCCGTTTAACCTCTTTGCCCTAGAATAGGACTCGAAATCGCTGAGCAAGGAAGCTCCATTGATGAGGTGTGGTCTATGATCGGTTCCACGGAAGCACGCATCCATCCCCTTCCCGTCGTCACCAATGCGCGTTGGGCTGAAGAGAAGCTGTTGCTGATCGCCCTCTTCGCCACCGACGTGGTGGCGGTGGCGTTGGGATTCCTCCTGGCCTACCTGATCCGCTTCGAGAGCGGTTTCCCTCTCTTCTACGTCCACGAGCAATCGGTGGTGGACTTCTACTCCCGGCTGGTCTTCTGGCTGATCCCCCTCTGGCTCCTGATCTTCGCCGCCTTCCAACTGTACGATTTCCACATCCTCTTCGGGGGGACCCGGGAGTACGCTCACATCTTCAACGCCTGCACCACGGGGATGATGGCGGTCATCGTCGCCAGCTTCCTCTACCCCGACCTCCAGATCGCCCGGGGCTGGCTGCTTCTCTCCTGGGTGTTGGTGACAGGGAGCGTCGCGGTGGGGCGGTTCACGCTGCGCCGAGTCGTCTACCGGATGCGGACCAAGGGGCGCTTCCTGACGGCGATGCTCATCGTCGGAGCCAACGAGGAGGGGATCGCCATCGCCGAGCAGTTGATGAACAATCCCAAGGCCGGCGTCTGGCTGGCCGGCTTCCTGGACGATCACCATCCCGAGGGGACCGAGGTGCTGCCCGGCCTGCGGGTCCTGGGCCCCACCGCCGCCGCCCGCACGATGGTCCACCGCTTCGGCGTCCAAGAGGTGGTGGTGGCCTCGACGGCCCTGCCCCGCGAGAGGCTCCTGGCCCTCTTCCAGACCTTCGGCACCTCCGAGGATGTGAACGTCCGGCTCTCTTCTGGCCTCTTCGAGATTATGACCACCGGCCTGCGGGTGAAGGAGATCGGCAACATCCCCCTGTTGAGCGTCAACAAGGTGCGGCTGACGGGCCTGGACGTGGTGCTCAAGACGGTTCTGGACTACACCCTGGCGACGCTGGCCCTGCTGGCCCTCTGGCCCCTCTTCCTGATCATCGCCATCGCCATCAAGCGGGACTCGCCCGGTCCGGTCTTCTACCGCCGGCGGGTCATCGGCGTAGGGGGTCGCCCCTTCGACGCCCTCAAGTTCCGCACGATGTACGTCAACGGCGACGAAATCCTGGCCCGGCACCCCGAGCTGCTGGAGGAGTACCGGAGGAACTTCAAGCTCAAGGACGATCCCCGTGTCACCCGAGTGGGCCGCTTCCTCCGCCGGACCAGCCTGGACGAGTTGCCCCAGCTGATCAACGTCCTGCGGGGCGAGATGAGCCTGGTCGGCCCCCGGATGATCACTGCCGAGGAGACAGTCAAGTACGGGAAGTGGCGGATGAACCTGCTCACGGTCAAGCCCGGCATCACCGGCCTCTGGCAGGTCAGCGGGCGCTCCGACGTGAGCTATGAGGAACGGGTCCGAATGGATATGCACTACATCCGCAACTACTCCATCTGGCTCGACCTCCAGATCCTCTTCCAGACGGTGCCGGCGGTCCTGAAGAAGCGGGGGGCCTATTGACGCGCGAATCCCTTGAGTCGCTGAATCCCTGAAGGTAGTGAGGGCGCTGATGAACTCATCAGCGCCCTCAGCGCTTTCAGATCGCACGTCTGGAAGCGGGGGGTGGTCCAGCACCGGCCTGAAAGAGCCGGTGCTGGACCACCCCCGCTTC
>WFUY01000536.1 GCA_015484715.1 Thermoflexales bacterium
CCGTTGCCTCGTCGCCCCGTTCCCTCGTTGCCTGGTCACCTCGTTGCCCCGTTGCCTCATCCCCTCGTCCCCCCTACTCCACCGTCACGCTTTTGGCCAGGTTGCGCGGCTGGTCCACGTCGGCCCCCCGGCGGACGGCGATGTGGTAGGCCAGGAGCTGGAGGGGGATGACGTTGACCACGGGCGAGAGCAGGTAGGGGGTCGGCGGCACCCGCAGCACGTAGTCCGCTTTTTCCTGGATCGCTTCGTCCCCCTCGGTGGCCAGGGCGATGACGATGCCCCCCCGGGCCTTGACCTGCTCAACCTGGCTGACCATCTTCTCGTAGACGTGATCCCGGACGGCGATGGCGAGGACGGGCATGGCTTCGTCAATGAGGGCGATGGGGCCGTGCTTCATCTCGCCGGCCGGGTAGCCCTCGGCGTGGATGTAGCTGATCTCCTTGAGCTTCAGCGCCCCCTCCAGGGCGATGGGGTAGTTGATCCCCCGCCCCAGGTAAAGGAAGTGCTCCCGGTCGTAGAAGGTCTGGGCCAGGGTCGGGTAGTCGTTCCCGTCTTCCAGCACCCGGCCCACCAGGTCGGGCAGTCGGGCCAGGTCGTCTATCAGCCGGCGCTGGCGGTCGGGGGAGAGCACCCCCCGCAGCCGTCCCAGGTAGAGCCCCAGCAGGTAGAGGTCCACCAGGGAGGTGGTGAAGGCTTTGGTGCTGGCGACGCCGATCTCGGGGCCGGCGTGCATCAGGATGGCCCCGTCGGCGATGCGGTGGGCCTGACTGCCGATGACGTTGACGATGCTCCAGAGGCGGGCCCCCTTGGCCCGGGCCTCCTCCATCGCCGCCAGCGTGTCCACCGTCTCGCCCGACTGGGTGATGGCCAGGACCACGCTCTGCTGTCGAGGATGGGGTCCCGGTAGCGGAACTCGGAGCCGTAGTCCACCTCGACGGGGAGGCGGGTCAGAGCTTCGATGATGAACTTGCCCACCAGGCCGGCGTAGGCGGAGGTGCCGCAGGCGACGATGACCATCTTGCGCAGCGCTTGAGCTTTTTCAGGCGTGATGGGCACCTCTTCCTCCAGCCGGACGATGCCGGCCTCGAAGTCGGCCCGCCCCCGGATGGTGTCGGTCACGGCCCGCGCTTGCTCGTAGATTTCCTTCTGCATGAAGTGGCGGTAGTTCCCTTTGGCGGCCGCCACAGGGTCCCAGGGGATGGTGTGGACCTGCTTCTCCACGGGCGTCCCATCGTCCAGGCGCAGGACCCGGAAGCCGTCGGCGGTGACGACGGCCATCTCCCGGCTCTCCAGGAAGACCATCTGACGGGTGTGCTCCAGGATGGCGGGCATGTCGGAGGCGACGAACATCTCCCCTTGGCCGACGCCCAGGGTGACGCCGCCGGCGTTGCCGATGCGGACGGCCACCAGCCGGTCCGGCTCCCGGCTGCTCATCACGACGATGCCGTGGGCGCCCTTCAGGTGCAGGAGGGCCCGGCGGGTGGCTTCGACGACGTCCAGGCCAGCCCCCAGGTAGCGGTCCACCAGTTGGACGATCACCTCCGTGTCCGTCTCCGAGGAGAAGCGCACGCCCTCGGCCAATAGTTCCTGGCGCAGGGGCAGGTAGTTCTCCACGATGCCGTTGTGAACCAGGACGACCTCACCGCTCATCCCCACGTGGGGGTGGGCGTTCCGCTGGCTGGGTTCGCCGTGGGTGGCCCAGCGGGTGTGGCCGATGCCGATGTGGCCGTGGATGGGGTCGGCGGCCAGCAGTTCGGCCAGGGCGGAGAGCTTGCCCACCTGGCGTCGGACGACGATCCGCCCCTCCTGGACGACGGCCAGGCCGGCCGAGTCGTATCCCCGGTACTCCAGACGCTTGAGGCCCTCGAAGATGATGGGAGTGGCATCTCGAGGGCCGACATAGCCTACGATTCCACACATAGTCCTTTGGCCTCCTGGTCGCTTGGTCGCTTGGTCGCTTGGTCGCTTGGTCAGGTGGTCGGGTGGTCGGGTGGTCGGGTAGTCGCTTGGTCGGGTGGTCGCTTGGTCCTCAGTCCTCGGTCCTCAGTCCTCAGTCCGCCGCTGAGCCGCTTGATTGGCGGTCGGCGGTCGGCGGTCGGCTATGCCGCTAGGCCGCTTAATCGGCGGTCGGCGGTCGGCCGTCGGCGGTCGGTCATGCCGCTAGGCCGCTAGGCCGCTAGGCCGCTAGGTCGCTAGGCCGCTTAACCAGCGGTCGGAACGGCCTCATTGTAACACGGCTCTCCCTCCCCTGCAAGCGAAGTAGGCGCACGCGCCCGGAGGGTCGCGCGGGCATCGCCGGCGGGAACGTGACATTCGTAGCCTTAGGAGGTGACATTCGTCCCTTCTCCTTCAGGGAAAGGATGCTATGATATGCAGAGTAATGCATATGCAGGGGATTGCATAGGAGTGCTTCGGGGATGGATGCTGATAAGTACCGTCGAGGGGCTCGGCTGTTCCACGTGCTCTCCCACGCGGCCCGGCTGCAGATCCTGGACGAACTGCGCCGGCGCGAGACTTGCGTGTGTCATCTCCAAGCGGTGGTGGGCCGCTCTCAGCCGTACATCTCCCAGCAGTTGCGGGTTCTGCGGGAGGCCGGGGTCATTGAGAACTACCGTGATGGTCCCTTCGTCTTCTACCGCCTGGCCGACGACCAGGTGGCACGGCTGCTGGAGGAAGTCTTGGGGCCGGCCAGGGGGCCTGCACGATTGCCGGTCTGTTCCTGCCCCTGTTGCCGGGAGGAGCCTTCGCAAGCCGTGCCGGTGTGAAGGAGGTGCGCTATGAAGGTGGAGATCTTGGGAACGGGGTGCTACAACTGCCTCCAGCTAGAGCTCCTCGTGGGCGAGGTGCTGCGGGCGCTGGGGCGGGAGGATGTCACCGTCGTCAAGGTGAACGATGAGCGCCAGATCCGACATCACATCCCTGTGGAGGCGACGCCCGGCCTGGTGATCAACGGTCGGCTGGTGAGCCAGCGGGAAGTCCCCGACAGAGAGGTCCTGACGCGCTGGTTGTCGGAGGCGCTGGCCGATGAGGGGTGACCCATGCTGATCGAGGAGTATGACCTGGAACTGTTCACGCCGCCGTGTGAGCCGGGGGCGGAGCGCTTTAGCGCCCGGGCACGCCTGCGGACCGACATCCGGGAGGTTTTGCCCTACCTCAACGCCGTGGTGCGCGGCGCGATCTACCACCCCGGTGCTCCGGCGCTGACCTGGAAGGAGGACGGGCACACGGTCGCCGTCCACCCTTACGAGGTCCTGGTGAGCGAAGTCCAGGACCGGGAGAGCGCCCAAGCGGCCTTGGAGCGGGTGATCGAGCGGATTAACCGCCTTTGGGAGCGCCGGGATGAGATCACGCCTTCTTACGAGACGCGGCGTCCCCCCACGCCGATGGAGGTGTTTCAGCTCCTGCCCCAGACCAACTGTCGGGCGTGTGGTGAGCCGACCTGCTTCACCTTCGCGCTGAAGCTGGTGGCCGCCCAACGAAAGCCCGAGGACTGTCCTCCCCTCTTGGAGTCCCGGTATGCCGAGCAACTGGCCGCACTGCGCGACCTGCTTCTGAGTGCGCCAGCGCGGACGTAGGGAGCGGCGTCTGTTCCGCCCCGCCACTTCATCCGTTGTACAAGGAGGTCACGATGGACTCGCGTCAGATTCTGGAAGAGGCCCTGAAGTTCCACGGCCATAAGTGCTGGGCCAGCACCGTGGGGGTGCGCATCGGCCTGGCCGCGATGCGGACGTTGGGCGTGGAGCGCAGCGGGGCCAAGTCCCTCCACGCTATTGTGGAGATCGGCAACCATCACGGCGCAATGTGCTTCGGCGATGGCGTCCAATACGTCACCGGCTGTACCTTCGGCAAAGGCAACATCTCCAAGCGTCCCAAGGGGAAGCTGGCCCTGACCCTGGTGGACAAGGCCCGCCATCGGGCCGTGCGCGTCAGCTATAAGCCCACCCTCCAGAAGCAGATCGCGGCATCGGCCTTTATGCAGAAGCGGGCTGCCGGCATCCCGCCTACCCAGATTCCCGAGGAGGAGCAGTGGGACCTGGTCAACCTGATCTGGGAGGCTCCCGAGGAGGACGTGATGACCATAGGGCCGGTGGTGGACTACCCCTGGGAGGAGCCCGAGGAGGTGGTTCGCTTCGCCGTCTGCCCCGAGTGTGGCGAGTTGATCGCCGAACCTTACCTGCGGGTCGTGCAAGGGAGGTCGCTGTGCCTCGATTGCGCGGGCTATCCTGCGTGATGCGGGAGGACCCAAGGGCAGAGCGGACCGGTGCAACGCGCCGGAGAGGTGCGTTGCACCTTTCTTTTCCGACCGGGCTTGTGGGAGGGTGAGATGCTGATCTTCATCGCCTTGCTCATCACAGGGCTTGCCTTTCTCTTCTCCATGCTGGGCCTGGGGGGAGCGATGGTCTACAACCCCCTCCTCGTTTGGTTTGGCTATGACTTCAAGAGCGTGGTGATCCCCACGGGGTTGCTCCTGAACGGCCTGACGGCGGCCTCGGCGGCCTGGGTCTACTACCGCCGCCGCATGGTTGACCTGGGGATAGCCTTGCCGCTGGTTGTCACGTCAACCCTCGCCGCGCCTCTGGGAGGCTACGTCACCCAGTTCCTGCCCACCCGCCTGTTGCTGGGGCTCTTCACGCTGGCCGTGCTCTTGGCGGGAGGGCGGATGTTGCTGCTCAGCGGTGGCGCCGAACCCGAGGCGGTGCGGGGGACGGTCCGACAG
>WFUY01000537.1 GCA_015484715.1 Thermoflexales bacterium
GCCGTGCCCCATCCAACCGCTTTGAGCTGAAAGGGGAAGTAGAGGCGATGGGAGCGACGGCCTGGACGGTCGCCGGGCAGACGGTCGTCTTGCGGGAGAGCACGGAGGTCCACGGCGAGATCGAGGTGGGCGACACGGTACTCGTGGAGGGGATCGTCCTGGAGGGAGGCACGCTCCTGGCCGAGCGCATCACGCTCCTCGAGGAGGCTCCCGGCCTGCCCTTCAGCTTCGTCGGCGTCGTGCAGGAGATGGGGGGCGATTCCTGGACGATCTCCGGCCAGGCCATCACCCTGGACGAGGAGACGGAGGTGGACGACGGAATCACCGTGGGCGACCTGGTGACCGTCCGGGGCTGGATCCTGGACGATGACACCTGGCTGGCCCGTTCCATCGAGCGAGTCCGGGGAGAGGAGCACGAGTTCGCCTTCACCGGCATCGTGGAGAGCATCGCTCCCTGGAGCGTCTCCGGCATCGCTTTCGAGACCCGCGAGTGGACGGTGGTGGATTCGAGCATCGAGGTGGGGGACCGGGTGCGGGTTCGGGGCATCATCCTGGACGACGGGACCTGGGTCGCCACCGTCATCGAATCCCTCGATGACGTCCCCACGGACGTCATCGTCTGGATCGGCGTGGTGGACAGCGTGGACCCCTGGGTGGTGAACGGTATCCCGCTCCCCGTGGACGACAGCACGGTGATCGGGGAGGGGATCGTGGTCGGCAGCGCGGTCCGGGTGGAGATCGCGTTGCTGTCGGATGGCGCGTGGCAGGTGGTCAGCATCCAGCCGGTGCGCTCCGACTTCGGGGTGGGCTGCCTGATGGTCAGCACTACGGTCGTGTGGGCCAGCGATGACCGGATCGTCCTCCGAGGTTGGCCGGCCATCGAGTTGGGCGATAAGATCAAGGTCAAAGGGCACGTCAAGGCCGACAGTGTGGTCACCTTCCCCGTCTGCTTCCTCTTTGACGGGACCCCGGTCGTCGGCGGAGAGATCATCGTCATCTACCAGCCGATCGTCATCACGGTGCCGTCGCCGGCACCACCGCCCCCGCCGCCGCCGTCGGAGCCTCGGGACCGCCACCATCACCGACGGGGGAACCGCAACCACAACGGCTGAGATCCCGTCCCATAGTGGACCTCTGTATCCGACGAGGGTGGCCAAAACGTGTTGAGGGGTGTAGGGGCGACCTGCAGGTCGCTCCTACACCGACCTTCCTGGGTCACGCTTGTATCCGACGCAGCAGCGGGCTTGCCCGGCCCCCAGGTGCCCGGCGGATCACGGATCCGCCGGGTTGCTGCTGAGGGTACGTCCTATGTAGGCGGGGAGAGAACGGAAGGGGAGTACCGTGCCGGAATCGGCTTCCCGGTGGGTTCGCAAGATCGCAGCGTGGCTTACGGGCCGAAGGGTGTCGTGGCTCCTCATCGCCCTGCTGGCGGTAGATGCCCTCTTCATCGTCCTCCACCTGCTCTACGCCTTCACCCCCCTCATCGAGGATCCGGCCTTCTGGCTGGGGGAGGACCGGGGGTACGCCGAGGGGTTCCAGTACCTCAAGTTCGCCGGCCTCGTGGTCCTCTTCGCGCTCCTGACCTGGAAGAAGCGGGCACTTCTCTACGCCCATTGGACGCTTCTCTTCGCCTACCTGCTGGTGGACGATGCCTGGATGCTCCACGAAGAGGCGGGGGAGTGGTTGGCCGCCTGGTGGGGGCTGCCCGGCTTCCTTCACCTGAAGAGCTACCACGTGGGGGAACTCCTCGTCTCCCTCTTCCTGGGCCTCTTCTTCCTGACGACGCTCACCCTCACCTATCGGGCCAGCGGACCCACGGCCCGGAGGCTCTCCCAGGACCTCATCCTCCTGCTGGTCCTCCTCGTCCTCTTTGGCGTCGTCGTAGACCTGATCCACGAGATGGTCCCCTTCCCCGGGCTGCGGACGTGGCTCACCACCCTGGAAGATGGCGGTGAGAACGTCGTCGTCAGCGTGATCCTCGGGTTCGTCTTCGAGCGGGTCCGGAGGATGCTTCGCTGGGGGGAGAGGCCGGAGGTGTGGGCCCGCGCAGCCCTCCAGGGGGCACTCCTCTTCGCCCTCTTCGTCGCTCTCCTGGCCGTGGTGCAGTATGGCACGCCGGGGCTGATCGGCAACGACGGCTACTACCACGCCAAGATGGGCCTGCTGGTGCGCCGCCAGGGGCTCACACCGACCCCGCCCCGGCTCCCCCTCACGATCCTGAACCCGGCCCGCTTCTACGACCACCATTTGCTCTACCACCTCTACCTGGCCCTCTTCGCCTCGGTGGACCCGGCGGTGGACGGGGGTATCGCGCTGACGCGGAGCGTCAAGGTGGCCAGCCTGTTGTTGCCGGCTCTGGCCTTCGTCGCCTTCTGGGGGCTGTTACGCCAGCAGGGGGTGCCATGGGCCTCGCTGTGGAGCCTGGGGCTTCTGGCCCTCTCCGAAGGCTTCCTCTACCGGATGAGCATGCCCCGCATCCAGGCCCCCTCCCTGCTGATCCTGCTCTTGGGATACCAGAGGCTGCTGAAGGGACGGCACCGCTGGCTGCTCCCCCTGGGCTTCCTCTACGTCTGGCTGGGCAACGTCTTCCCCCTGCTCCTGGTGCTGGCCGGGAGCTATGTCGTGGCAGTCCGGGCCGTCGAGGGCCACCGGCCTTGGTCGGCCCTCGCCTACCCGGCCCTGGGCATCCTGTTGGGTTCGCTGATCAACCCCTACTTCCCCCGCAACCTTCTCTTCCTCGGCTACCACCTGCTGCCCAAGCTGGGCCGCCTCACCGTCCCGGTGGGGATCGAGTGGTATCCCTACGCGGTCAAGGACCTGGTGCAGAACGCCGGCCTCCCCTTCGGCGCGGTCCTCTTGGCTTCCCTGGCCCTGGTCCGGCGGCGGAGGCGATGGACGGCGCATCGGGGAGGTGCGCCGGAGATCGGGGAGGGTATGCAGCCGGCCTCCGAGGGGGCGCTTCAGGTGGACGTGGCCTCCCTCACCGCCTTGCTGATGGCGATCGTCACCGGCCTGATGGTGCTGAAGGCGCGGCGGTTCGTGGAGTACTTCCCGCCCTTCGCCCTCGTCGCCCTGGCCTTCAGCACGGCTCCCCTGGTGGAAGGATGGTGGCGGGCCCACCCCCGATGGCGGCACAAGGGGCCGGCCCTCGCGCTCCTGGTGCTGCTCCCCCTCCTCGTCCTCACGCTGCGGGCGGCCCGACACGCGGCAGCCGACTCCCCGCCGGCCGACCGGTACGCAGCCGCCAGCCTGTGGCTGCGGGCCTACAGCGAGCCCGGCAGCCGGGTCTTCCAGACGGACTGGGACGATTTCCCTCGCCTCTTCTTCTACGACAGCGACAAGGAGTACACCATCGGCCTGGACCCAACCTACATGGCGTTGTATAATCCCTCCCTGTACGCTGCGTGGGTTCAGATCACCCGGGGGGAGGTCACGATGCCCAGCCGTCCCATCCGCGAACAGTTCGGCGCCGACTACGTCTTCACCGATCGGGAGCACGAACCGTTCCTGCGCCAGGCCGCCGACGACCCCGGCCTGCAGGAGATCTACCGGGACTGGGACGCGGTCATCTTCCAGGTCGTTGGGGAGCCGTAGGATGCCATCCCGCGTGCCCTCCCGGCGGTGGGGGAGGGGCCTGCTGCTGGGCCTCCTGCTGCTCACGGTGCTGGCCTGCCAGATGGTCACGGGGGAGTCGGCTACGCCGCCGGCGGCCGTCACGCCGACGATGACGGCCACGGCCACCCTCACGCC
>WFUY01000538.1 GCA_015484715.1 Thermoflexales bacterium
CGGCGAAGGCAGCGGCCAGGGCGACGGCGAACTGGCGCATCGCGCCGCCCCACAGCCCCCAACTGAGGCCCATCAGCAGGGAGACAATCACCACGCACAACGCCGGCCGCCAGACCTGATCCGGTGGGTAGGGACCGACCATAAAGAGCCGCAAGTTGGCGGTGATCACCCGCCAGTCGGCCTCGGTCAGCGCCCAGCGCAACGTGCCGCCCAGGACCACGTAGAGAATCCACAAGCTCAAGAAGGTGAGCAGCGCGTTGTACCAGGTGCTGAAGAGATTCTTGCGCAACCAACCGATCGGCCCCAGCGAGATACGAGGAGGACCCGCGTACTCAGCCATCTATCGCTCCACAAAGGCAATGCGACGGTTGTAGAGGTTCATCAGAATCGCCGTGGTCAGGCTCATCGCCAGGTAAGTCCCCATGATCAGCACGATGATGGGGACCGGCCTTCCGGGCTGGTGGTTGTAGATCACCCCACCGATGAAGTAGAGATCCGGGTAGGCGACGGCCACCGCCAGGCTGGAATTCTTGGCCAGGTTCAGGTATTGACTGGTGAGGGGCGGAATGATGACCCGCAGGGCCTGGGGGAAGATGATGAGGCGCAGGGCCTGCATGTTGGAGAAACCCAGGGCGCGGGCAGCTTCCACCTGCCCCTTGCGCACCGAGAGGATGCCGGCCCGTACCACCTCGGCGATGAAGGCCCCCGTGTAGACGACCAGTCCGATCAACAGAGCGCTGAACTCCGGCGAGAGGTTGGAGCCTCCCTTGAAGTTGAACCGTTGCAGCACCGGCGTCTCTACGGTGAAGGGCCGTCCCCCGGACAGGAGGACCCCCAGCCCGAAGAGGACGACGAAGAGGCCGAAGCCCACCAGGCCGGGGTGGCGTTCTCGGCCCGTCTCTAACTGTTGGACGAGCAGGATGCGGTAGACGACCAGCCCGATCACCAGGCCGGCGGCGAAACCGATGGCCCACAGACGAAAAGCGGGGGTGGGGTGCAGGGCAGGGATCGTGATGCCCCGCTGATGGAGGTAGATGGGGCCGGGCAACTGAATGCTCTCCCGGACCGGCGGGAACTTCTGGATGACGGCGAAGTACCAGAAGAAGAGCTGCACCAGCAGCGGCGTGTTGCGGAAAATCTCGATATAGGCAGCGGCAATCTTGTTGACCAGCCAGTTGGTGGAGAGGCGGGCAACCCCAGCGATGATGCCCAGGAGCGTGGCGAGGATGACGCCCAGGAGGGAGACCCGTAGCGTGTTCAACACGCCCACCAGGAAGGCTTTGCCGTAGGACTCTGAGGGGTCATAGGGGATGACGCTTTCCTTGATGGCAAAGCCGGCCTCCAGTTTCAGGAAATCGAAACTGGTGGACATCCCCCGACGGGCCATCGCCTGGGTCAGGTTGGCGTAGAGCAGGCCAACGATAATGACCACGGTCAGAACGAAGGCCACCTGGGCCAAGACCCGCAGCACCCGCACATCGCGCCAGAAGGGGATGCGTTGGGGCTGGGCGATGGGGATGGTCCCAATGGATCGTTCCATAAAGCTCCCTCGCGTTGTCGTGGCGAATCGGAAGCTCCGACAGGGCATATGCCCGGTCTGGGGGGTGCCTTCCGGCAACCCGGAAGACACCCCCAGAAGTTACGACCCTATAGCCCCCTCCAGGGCTTTACCGGAAGGGTGGCGAGTAGAGCAGGCCCCCTTCGGTCCAGAGGGTGTTGACCCCCCGGCCCAACCCCAGCGGGGTCAGGTTGCGATCGAAGATCTCCGCGTAGTTGCCGACGTGGCGGATGACGCGGACGGCGAAGTCGTTGCTCAGACCAAGCTGCTGGCCCAGATCGCCCTCCAGGCCCAGGAAGCGGCGGATCTCCGGCTTATCGCTGTCCATAAACTGGTCAATGTTCTGGGAGGTGATGCCGAACTCCTCGGCCTGGATGGTGGCGAAGACGACCCACTTGACCACGTCGAACCACTGATCATCGCCGTGGGGAACCACGGGCCCCAGAGGCTCCTTGGACATCACCACATCGAGGATGACGTGGTCGTCGGGGTTCTTGAAGACGGTGCGGCGAGCAGCCAACTGGGAGCGGTCGCTGGTCACGGCGTCGCACCGGCCTTCCTCGTAGGCGGCATAAGTGGAGTCAATGTCCTCGAAGACCACCGGCGTGAAGTCCACCCCCAACTCGCGCATCTTGTCGGTCAGGTTGAGCTCGGTGGTGGTACCGGTCTGAACGCAGATGGAAGCACCCTCCAGGTCCTCCAGCTTGGTCACCCCCAGGTCCTTGCGGACCATCATGCCCTGGCCGTCGTAGAAGATGGTGGGGGCGAAGTTACCCCAACTGGCGTCACGGCTGCTGGTCCAAGTGGTGTTGCGGATGAGAACGTCAATCTCGCCGCTCTGCAGGGCGGTAGAGCGCTCCTTGGCGGAGAGGGGGCGGAACTCCACAGCGTTGGGGTCGTTGAAGAGGGCGGCAGCGACGGCGCGACAGTAGTCGGCGTCGAAGCCGGTAAACTGACCGGTCGCCTCATCAAGGAAGCTGAAGCCCGGCAGCCCGCCGTTGACGCCGCAGATGAGCTTACCCCGATCCAAGATCGTCTGCAGGCGCGTGCCGGTCGGCGCGGCAGCGGCCGGGACCTCCCGCGTCACCTCGACGACGACCGTCTCGACCACCTTCTCCCCCTCGGCGGGGACGAGACGGGTGACCTCGACGGTCTTCTCAATCGTCTTCGTGCCACAGGCGGACAGCAGAAGGGCAGCGACGATAAGAAAAGCGGTGAGCGTCCAGAGCTTGCGGTTCACTTTTTCTCCTCCTTCGTGTTCAGATGGGGTAAAAACGACCGTTGCAATTTGCAATCCGCAATTCGCATTCGCAACTCGCAGTTTGTAGGGCCTCACCTCCTTCCACAGTAAAGTAAAAACGTTTCTCCCGTAGAGGGTACAACGGGCTGGGAACGAAACGACCATGAGGAAACCCCCAACCTGGCGTGGCCTGGAGGGGATAGAAACACCGGGCGGGGGCAGACCGGCAGGATAGCTTGTCGGTTGACCGTCGTATGAGCGCAACGTCAACTGGAATTGGGCTGCGTAGAGGTCTACATCATTATACACGATTGGGACGAAACACGCAACATCTATTTTTGCGGTGATTACCCATATCTTTGGAGATAGGGAGACCAGCCGTCCACGAATGGGGCACGAATACACGAATTAAGGGCCGCCTCATTCGTGCATTGGTGAGAAATTCGTGGACGGCCTGCTACGGACCCCTCTCTCGCTCCCTTGTGGGTATC
>WFUY01000539.1 GCA_015484715.1 Thermoflexales bacterium
TCATCTGTCTCCCTGCTAACCTCCCAACGAGTTTTCCAGCACAACTTTGCCTTCATCTCAGCAACCTGGGTCGTGAACTCCCACAATGGCTCTAGGCCATGGATTCCCCCGACCTGGGGTCGGGACAGGTCGGGGTAGGTGCTTTTCTAAGCACCAGGAGTCCACGACATCTTGAGGCGCGTAGAGAGGAGAGACGGATTATGAGAATTCTGATCCTGGAAGCGGAACAGTGGATCCAAGAGCTCACCCAACAGCAGTTTGCTCGCTTCCTGCACCACCATCAGATCTACCGAGCAAGCACCGAGCGTGAGGGCTTGATCCTTCTCCAGGCGGTCAAACCCCAGTTGGTCATCGTGGAGGACCACCCCCCGCTGATCAGCGGCTTGCGCTTTATCGAGCGGGTACGGGGCCGGGAATCCCAGATCCCCATCCTGTTGATCGCCGACGAGAAGAATTACCTCCTGCTATCGCAGCGCGTTCGTGAGCTGAAGGTCCACTCCCTCATCGCACCCACGGATATGGAGCACTTCTCTCGGGCCCTCTCCCGGCTCCTTCCGCCTCCCGATCCCTTTCCGCAGGATCAGGATCCCATCGAAACGGCTCAGGAGATTCTGAACCGTCTTCGCACCGAGATTGACGCCGACCTGGTGCTCTTGATGAACAACACCGGTGAGATCCTGGCCGAGAGCGCGGTGGAATGGTGGCCCCAGAGCCGGGAGCTGGCCGTCCTGCTCTCGGCCGGCCACGCCTCGGCCACGGAGACGGCGAAGATGCTGGGCATGGCGACCCCCTTTCAGACCATCCTCTACCGTGGTGAGGGGGGCGGGATGGTCTACACAGCCCGCATCAACGATTCCTTCCTCCTGGGCATCATCTTCGGAGAACGCACGCGGACGGGTATCGTCACCTACTTCACCAGCCGAGCCATCCCCCATCTGGCTCGCCTCCTGGAGGGGTATCAGCCCCCGCTGCCGGAGGTGGACATCACCAATGAGGCGATGAGCCTGCTCGACGACCTTTTGTGATGCCGCCCCCTCGCCCGTGGGACGGGAGTACGCCATCCAGGAGGCGTCCTGTCCAGAGGTATCTATGCGGCTACAGAACTGCTACCCAAGTGTTACAGCCTTACGCCGGTTTTGTGATAGGATGGGACCGCCCTGGAAGCGAGGGGGGAGTGCGTAGTATGAGCGACCGAAAGCGCATTCTTATCGTGGACGATGAAGGAAGGGTTGCCTACTTCCTTCGCAAGACGCTGGAGCGGATGGACCGGCGGTTTCAGGTCGAGACGGTCCCCTCCGGCGAGGAGGCCCTGCTCCTCTTTCAAGAGGGGGCTGTGGACCTGCTGATCACCGACCTGCGAATGCCCGGCATCAACGGGCTGGAGCTGATCGAGCGGGTCCGTCAGATCAGTCCCACGACGCCGGTGATCCTGATCACCGCCTACGGCTCCGATGAGATCGAGGCCCGAGCGCGGCGGCTCCAGATCTACCGCTACTTGACCAAGCCCTTTGACATCAACGAGTTCACCGACGCCGTCATCCAGGCCCTCAGCGACCGGCCCATCCGAGAGCCGGGCATCCTGGTCCTGCCCGACCGCCATTTCCGGCGATTGGTGGCTGCGTTGGAGGACCTGTCGCGGCGGACCGAGGCCTTCTTCGCCCTCCTGATCAACGCGGCGGGTCAGCGCATCGCAGCCGTTGGAGATTCGTCGGGGATAGACACGGAGACGCTCAGTTCCCTGCTGGGGGGAAGCTTCGCCAGCTTCTTGACCCTGGGGGGGCTTTTCGACGACAGCGCCGGCCTCAACTTCCTGTACCGGGAGGGGCAGCAGGTGAACCTCTACGCGGTCAACGTGGCGGAGGAGATGGTGCTGGCCCTGCTCCTGGATCGGCGCGTGAGCCGGGTCCCGGTCGGCGTCGTCTGGCTGGAGATGAAGCGTGCCGTCGAGCACCTGTTGGAAATCGTCCCCAACGGGGGGTGGGGCGAGCCGGCGGCGGCCCTGGACGAAGCCTTCTCCTCGGCTGTGAGCGAGCATCTGGACCAGGTGCTCGCGGAGCGTTCCGCTCCTCCATCCACCACCCCTCCGCTCGGCCCGGAGGTCCAAGAAGACGGAGAGACCAATCTGGTGGGGCTGAACTGAGCCGATGTCCCCACCGAAACCCCAACACCTCACCAGGAGACAGAAGATGACAGCGACCGAGAACAAACTGTCAGGTCCACCCATAGGCTTGCTCTTCTCGCCTCAGCAGCTTCAACAGATGCAGGGATACCTGCGCGAAGTCTACTACGAAGCCGAGGCCCGATGCGTCGTCCTGGCCGACATCACCGGCCAGTTGATCGCCCAGGAGGGCAATCCCAAGGAAGTGGACACCACCGTCCTCTCAGCTCTGGCGGCCGGCAATTTGGCCGCGACCCGAGAGATGGCTCGGCTGGTGGGGGAGCCGGCCCGCTTCAAACTGCTCCTGCACGAGGGCGATCTCCGTACCGTCTACCTCTCTGACGTGGATGACGAGCTGATCCTGGTGATCGTTTGTCCCAGCGCGACGCCCCTTGGGTTGGTCCGCCTGGTCATCCGGGAGGCCATCGCCAAGATCCAACCCATCGTTCAGGAGGCTCGCCATCGTCCTACCGCCTCCGCCCCCGGTGTGGACGACGAATTCACCGCCTTGCTCGATAGCGAACTGGAAGCATTGATCTGAACCTCCCGATGCGACGGGCCTTTCCCCTGCCTGCGCCCCCTCATCCCGAGCCGGGCAGGCAGAACCCCGGGGAACCATCGCAGCATACGGAACGACCCAGAACACCTATGACACCTATCCGAATGCACCGGCCAGAGAGGGAGGAGTTCTAGGGGGCAACCATGTTCTTCAACGCACATTTGCGCGAAATCAACCTAAAGATCGTCTACTACGGACCCGCCCTAAGCGGCAAAACGACCAATCTGGAACAGCTCTACCGTCGCATTCCGGTGCGAGCCCGCAGCGAGATGGTTTCGGTCAAGACGCGAGAGGACCGGACGATCTTCTTCGACTTCATGGAGCTCTCTCTGGGAAAGATCAAGGGGCTGACGCCCCGCTTCAAGCTCTACACCGTACCCGGTCAGGTCTACTACGCCGCCACCCGCAAGCTGGTCCTGCGAGGCGTGGACGGGATCGTCTTCGTCGCCGATTCCCAGGCCGGCCGATTGGAGGACAACGTCGCCTCGATGCAGGACCTCTGGGAGAACCTCCAGGAGATGGGATACGATCCTTATGGGGTTCCCCTGGTCCTCCAGTTCAACAAACGGGACCTGCCCGACGCCCTGCCGGTCTCCCAGTTGGAGAAAGCCCTGAATCACCGGGCTTGCCCCACCTTTGAAGCCATCGCCATCCAAGGCGTTGGGGTCTCCGAAACCCTGAAGGGGATCATCAGCGCTGTGATGCAGTCGGTGTACGAACGCCTGAGGGTGGTGCCCACGCCGACCAGGTAAGGACCGATGAACGTGCCACCAAAGCTCCAGGTCGAGATCACCGCGTTGCTGCAGGAGGTCCAACAGCAGGGCCAATTCCACCACCTGATCCTGACCGACGACAGCGGCATGCTTGTTGCCGCCGCAGGACAGGCCGACTGGGAGGCCGAGACGCTGGCCGCGATGGTAGGTACCGTGTGGCGGTGGGTGGACCGCATCCACCAGCGGCTGGGGCTGGCCGCGTCGGACGAGGTAGCGCTGCGCGACACCCAAGGCCGGCGGGTCGTTGGGCGGACCTTCTGGGTAGGCGAGCAGCGCCTGACACTGATCCTGGTCGCGACCGTGCGACAGCCCTACCGCCGGATCACGACCCAGGCCATCCACCGGATCCGGGACTACCTGGAACAACGTCGGCGCCGGAGGGGGGGAGAGTAGGCGCTGTGATCACACGAAGGGGGGCGAGACCGTGGCCGTAACAGGGAGCCTGCAGGAAATGAGTCTGCCGACGCTCATCCAAGTCCTCTGCGAGGAGCAGGGAGACGCCCAATTGACGATACGGGATCGGGAGGAGGGCGAGGAAGGCTCCCTTTTCTTCTCGCAGGGACAGGTCGTCCACGCTCAGACGGGCACCCTGGTGGGGGAGGAGGCCGTGTACGAGCTCCTGAGTTGGGAGGAAGGCACCTTCGTCTTGGAACGCAGCATCCCCCCGCCGGAGCAGACGATCCACACAGAATGGTCGGCCCTGCTCCTGGAGGGCTTGCGTCGTCTGGACGAGCAACGGGAAAGTGCCCGCCTTGCTCCCCCCCATCCCGGGGAAGCCGTGGCGGACATTCAATGGCCGGAAGGACTTGACGAGAACCGAGACGCGAGAAAGGAGGGATCAACGATGGCGAAACGAAGTGAGCTTCTGATGCAAACCCTGGATGAGCTGCTGACCAGCTCTGCAGACATCGAAGGGGGCGCGATCGTCAGCACCGACGGCCTGATCCTGGCCGCCAACGTTCCCACGGGAGGATTGGACGAGGCCCACGTTGGTGCTGTGGCCGCCGCGATCCTGGGGCTGAGCAAGCGCAGTGTCCACCAGCTCAAGCGCGGTGACTTCACCCAAACCCTGGTTCAGGGTAATCAGGGCAACATCATCGTGACTACCATCAACGATCGAACCCTCTTCGTGGGCATCACCTCTCAAGATGCCAACCTGGGGATGGCCTTCCTGGAAGCCCGGGAGACTGCGCAGAAGGTAGCAGACATCCTGGGGTAGCAGCACGAGCAGCGTCGAGCACGGTTACGGTCTGACCACAGCATCCATCTTTCCCACAGGAGGAGTGTCATGGCTACTGAGGAAGAAAAGAAGCGAAATCTGGCCCGGATCAACGCAATGATCATCTATGGTTTAGAAAAAGGGTTGTGGGACCTCTTCGGTGAGTCCGCCTTGGCCGTGACGACCACGGTAGGCGAAGGCATGCTGGAGATCATGGAGAAGAATATGGGGCTGGAGATCGCCGATGAGGAGCCCGAAGACGTGTTGACGGAGATCGGGCGCATCTTTATTGACGAGATCGGCATCGCCCGGGAGTTCGAGATTGTGAAGGAAGGCAACACGGTCAGCTTCCACGTAGACGGATGTGTCTTGATGCACACAGAGAAGAGCCTGATCGCCGACGGCATCAAGCCCTTCGTCTGCCCCTACCTGAACATCGCAGCGGCGGCTATGCGGCGCCGGCTGGGTGTCAAAACCTCGGTGCAACAGTTCGACGTGGACCCAGAAACCCACCACTGCCATCTGCAATTCGCGATGTTCAAGTGATCGGGGAGACAGGGGGAAGATGCGCGTGGGAGGGAGGAGGCTCCTGCAGGACCCTCTTCCCTCTCCCATCCCCATCCCTTCCGGGGGTTGAACGCGGTCAATCCACCGCCACGCCCTGAAGGGTCGCGCCTCCGTCCCCGGCCGTGCCCCGATGGTCCTAGGCCGGCACCGGTGATCATCTGATGCGAGAACCTATCTTCTTTCGGCGGGACGATACCCTCACCCTGGAGCAGGCCCGGTATTGGAAGAATTTGCTTTACCGGGTGGTGAAGATCGGCACCGAGCTGGAGGTTGCCCCACCCAAGGGGGTCAAGCGTCCCATCTTTGAGGAGGCCGTGCGGGAAGCGATGGCCCCGTCCGGCAGCCTGGAAAGTCTGGGCCGATATGGCGTGCTCAACGTCCAGACGGAGCACTGCGGCATCGAAGTTCAGATCATCGGACGGCATCCCTACTTCTGGGCTCTGCGAGAGCAATACACCTACATCTTGGCGACGCTGGACCGGCTGGGAGGGCGGGTTCGTCCGACCTGCGGCCTTCACTTCCACATCCTAACCCCTTCCCTCAACGAACCGGTGCCGGAGATCGTCCTGGCCAACCTCTGGAACCTGACCCGCCGTTACGCACCGGAGCTGAAGTTTCTGACCAGCGGCGGGGAGAAGCGGGAGGCCCTCTGCCGTCGGCGCAACCACAACAGCCACCTGGAGATGGTCAAGCTGACGCCGGGCACCCTCAGTATGGCCGCCATCCAGCAGCACCTGCGGGAGAGCCGGATCGTGCCTGAGCACCAGAACTTCCTGAACTTGGAACATCTGGGCTTTCCCGAGGAAGGGGGCGTTCTCCCCTTCCACTTGGAGTTCCGCTTCCCGGATATGGACCTCTCCCCCACCTCGGTCACGGCCAAGACCTTCCTGTTCTTGGCGATGGTGCTCAAGGCCGTGGACCTGAGCCGGTATGGGATCATCCACGTGGGGACGATGACCACCTGGGAGCGGAAGAAGGAAATCCTGAACCGGCTGAGCAACAACGACGGCAATCTGGCTACCAGCGATACCAGCCAGGTGACCGATGAGATGATCGAGGAGCTGCGGGTCGGCTGCCGGGAGCTCCTAGACCTGTTGGCACCCGCCTTCGAACGCTTTGAGGACAATCCGGCGCTGGAGGTCCTACACGTGCTCGCCGAGACCCCCATCTCCCTGCTGCGGGTTAGCGGACGCGACTGGGAGGAGATCGAACGACTGCTGGCCGCCCGCGCCGACCAGGGCACCGACCCGCTCGACGAGATTGACCACCGCTTGATGCGCTGCATCGAGTTGCTGGAGTGGGATGGGTTCCCCGACGCCAAGGCGTGGGGATGGCGAGCCGCCTGGGAGTTTCAATTGACGCCTCAGGAGCTCCAACGCCGGTTGGACAAGCTGGACCGGCTGAGGGGCCTCCGATGGGACACACGTTTGGGGACCTATCAGTTCACCTCTTGAGGGGACCGACGCGCAGGCAAGGCAGACGACAGAGCAGACGATGTGCGGATTGGCTGGAGTTCTTTTAGAACCGAAGGAGCGCTCGGCAGAGACATGGGAGGCGATCCGCCGCGCCTTCGTTCAGAACCTGCTGGCCAACCAAGAGCGGGGGAAAGAGGCTTCGGGGGTCGCTCGTATCCAGCGAGACGGCTCCTGTCACCTCTACAAGTCGCCTCTGCCGGCCGAGCAGTTGGTGGCCCAACGAGCCTTCCAGAACCTGCTGGCGGGGCTCGACGCCAACACCACGGCGCTCCTGGGCC
This sequence comes from Thermoflexales bacterium, assembly GCA_015484715.1. Taxonomy (GTDB): domain Bacteria; phylum Chloroflexota; class Anaerolineae; order S140-20; family S140-20; genus S140-20. The sequence goes on from WFUY01000539.1 coordinate 7,030, forward strand.
ACACCCGAGCGCCGACCAAGGGGACGCCGGCTCACAACGGGAACAACCACCCGCTCTGGGTGGGTCACGTCGTTGGCATCCACAACGGTCATGTCGAGAACGACGATGACCTCTTCGAGCGACTGCGCTTTCAACGACGCTGGGACGTGGACAGCGAGATCATCTTCCAGATCCTGAACCACCTCCACCCCGACCTGCTGGGCGATCTCTACCCCTACGCCATCGGGCACAGCCTACGCCTGCTGGAGGGCAAGTTCACCCTGATGGCCGTGGACCTCCGCCAGCCCTACCGCCTGATCGTTGTGCGACAGGCGAACCCTCTCAGCTTCCACTACCACGCCGCCTGGGGAGCCATCTTCTTCTCCTCCCGCTACCTCTTCCTCCGCCGGGTGTTCGGGCGTGACGTCCGCACCGAGATCCTGCGGGACGGCACGATCTACCTCTTCGACAGCCACGCCCTGAGCGTCGGACCGGTCCAACGGATCCGTATAGGGTTCGAGCGTCCTCACCTCCATCGGCCGGCCGCCTTCGTCCTCCCCAACACCCCGCCTCCCATCCCTCGGTGACCACCCATACCTTGGGAGCAGGAAGATAGCCGTCCACGAATGAGGAGGTGAGACATTCGTGGACGGCCTATCGCAGCCCATTCCCTCACTCACCTGGGGATAATCACCGGCCATTTCCCATAGCTGAAAACCCCAAATGCGGGTATAATACCCTTCGTGCCCTCGTCCACCTGGTGACTGCTCTCTAGGAGGTCCTTCTTTAATGGAACAACCCAATTCCTTCCTGCCCCTGCTCATCGTCGTCTCCCTCGCTTTCATCGTGCCCTTCGTCCTCTCCCGCTTCAAACGGCTGCGTCCGCCCATCGTCGTCGGAGAGATCGTTGCCGGCATCTTGGTCGGTCGTAGCGGGCTGGGCTGGGTGGCCCGCCACGATCCGGTGCTCGACCTGCTGGCGGAGTTCGGCTTTGTCTTCCTGATGTTCCTGTCCGGTATGGAGATAGACTTCTCCAACCTGGGCGCTCTGAGCAATTCCAGAAGCTCTGGTCGCTCCGGTTGGGGAGATCGGCTGCGGGGACCGGTCCCCCTGGCCGGTCTGAGCTTTGGGATCACCCTCGCCTTCTCCCTGGTCGCCGGCCTCGGCCTGACCCGCCTGGGGCTGGCCCAGGACCCCTGGATGATGGCCCTCATCCTCTCCACCACCTCCCTGGGGGTCGTCGTGCCCGTCCTCAAAGAACAGGGACTGAGCAGCGGACGTTTCGGCCAGACGTTGCTGGTTGCCGCTCTGATTGCCGATTTCGTCACGATGTTCCTCATCACCGTGGTCGTCGCCGCCCTCTCCCACGGGCTGACCTTGGACATCCTCCTGATCAGTCTGCTCTTCGTCGCCTTCCTGCTGATGTACCGCTTCGGGATGTTCTTCTTCAACCAGCTCACCGTGGTGCGGCGGGTGATGGAGGAACTGAGCCACACACCTGCCCAGATCAAGGTCCGGGCCGCCTTCACGATGATGCTGCTCTTCGTCGGGCTGGCGGAGGTCCTGGGCACGGAGATCATCCTGGGGGCCTTCCTGGCCGGCGCCATCGTCTCGCTGCTGAGCACACCGGATGACACCGATCTGATCCACCAACTGGAGGCTGTGGGGTTCGGCTTCTTCATCCCCATCTTCTTCATTATGGTGGGGGTGGACTTCAACCTGCCGGCCCTGCTCGCTTCCTCCCAGGCGCTGCTGTTGCTCCCCCTGCTGCTCCTGGCAGCCATCGCGGTGAAGCTGATCCCCGCCCTGCTGCTGCGGGTGAACTTCACTTGGCGCGAGGCTTTGGCCGGCGGCGTCCTGCTCTCGGCCCGCCTCTCCCTCATCATCGCGGCCTCGGCCATCGGCATGCGCGTCGGGGTGATCAGCGAATCGGTCAACACGGCGATCATCCTGGTCGCCATCGTCACCGTGATCGCCGCCCCTCTGCTCTTCAACCAGTTGATGCCCCGCCGTCGTCGTCAGGAGAAACGGCCCATCCTCGTGGCCGGGGCCACCTCCCTGGGCTTGCAGGTGGCCGATCAGCTGCAGGCCCACAATGAAGTGGTCGTGGTGATGGATTCGGACGAAGATCGGCTGGCTCGGGCGCGCCGGCGTGGGCTCAGGACGGTACTGACCCACCCCGATCGTGACGACCCACGCGCTGTCCCCCACTACGAGGCTGCCCGGGTGCTGGTCTGCACCTACGCAGACACCCGGTTGAACTACCGCATCTGCCGGCTGGCCCGCACTACCTACGGACTGAACCACGTAGTCGCCTACGTCACCGACCCCAACGCCATCCCCCGCTTCGAGCAGTTGGGCGTCACCCCGATGAACGAGGCCGTAGACCGGGCTGCTTTGCTGGTCCTGCTGGCCCGTAACCCCGACGTCTACACGCTGCTGACCCGAACCGACGATGACAAGGAGGTCAGCGAGGTGGTGGTGCGCAACCGGCAGTGCGCCGGCAAGCTCCTGAGCGAGATCGAGTTGCCCGGCGACCTGCTGGTGGTCGCCCTGCGCCGCAACGGAGAACTGGTGATCCCCCACGGGGATACCCGACTGGAGTACGGCGATCGCCTGACCCTGGTGGGCTCCATTGAGTGCATCGAGGGGGCCCGGCGTTTCCTGGCCGGTATGGAAGATAGGGCGTGATGCTGGAGGGTCTAGACCTCTCCCTGGAGTTGAACACCCTTACCCTCATCGGACTGATCATCACCCTTGCCTTCCTGGGAAGCAAGCTCTTCCAGCGGATGGGCATTCCCCAGGTGGTGGGCTTCATTGTTATGGGCGTCGCCATCGGCCACTCGGGCCTCAACATCGTCTCGCTGGAACGGACGGAGGAGTTGCTCTTCATCAGCCAGTTGGCCTTGGGGCTGATCGGTTTCGACATGGGCGGGCACCTGCACGTCCAGGAACTGCGCCGGTTGGGGAAGAGCATCCTCTTCATCCTGATCTTCGAGGCCCTGGGCGCCTTCGTCGTTGTCGCCATCGGCACCTACCTCCTCTGCCATTCCCTTTACACCGCCTTGCTCTTCGGTGCCATCTCCTCGGCCACAGCGCCGGCAGCCACCGTAGACGTGCTGGCGGAGTACGATGCCGCTGGCCCTCTCACCACCACCCTCATCGCCGTCGTCGGCCTGGACGACGCCCTATCCCTGCTGCTGTACAGCATCACCGCCGCCTTCGCCGAGTCCACGCTGGCCCATACCGGTCCTCCCCCTCTCCTCTCCCTCTTGGAACTGCCCCTGCTGGAGATCGGGGGCTCCCTGCTGTTAGGAGCAGGGCTAGGTCTGGTTCTGGGCTTCATTATGAGTCATCTTCGGAACCGTCACAACGTGATGGCCGTTGCCATCGGGA
>WFUY01000540.1 GCA_015484715.1 Thermoflexales bacterium
AGCCGGGGTAGGCATCGGCGTTGCCGGGATCGCCGTCGGGATTGAAGGTCATCGCGTTGCCGCCGTAGGCAAAGGTTCGGGGTGGCTCCTCGCCCCCGGGGAGGCGAAAGGCCCCTAGGTAGGTGAAGTCGGCCGGCTGAACCAGGCCACCCGTGGCATAGTTGCTGACCACAAGGGGCAGGGTGACCGTGACGGTGGGAGTGAAGGACAGAACACCGTACTCGTCGGCCCCCACGTCCGGGGCCGCACCGATGGGCCGCGCGTCGCCGTCGAAATCATCGTCCACCTGGGCCAGCGTCGCCGCTTGGTCAATGGCCGCCGTGGCCGCGCCCGCCTGGGGAACCGCCGCACCGCCGGCTCGCGGAGACAGAGCAAAGGCCAGAACGCCCAAAAGGCCCACGGCGATCAGGCCCGACACGGTGACCCTGAGAACCCATCGCCCGTTCACGTCCACTCACTCCTTTTGAAGTACGCGATTCGACCTCCGAGGCCTGTAGGAGGCCTCGGAGGTCTCAACGCTAGTTCCGCAGCACCACGGGCAGGTAGACGCTGTACTCGACCGCCGACCCGCACCAGTAGCCCAGGCAAGCCCTATAGTTCGTGCCGGTGAAAGCGCCGGAGGCCGATTGTCCAACGGTGAAGCTGACGGCATAGTTGGTGGAGTTGGCCGACCCGCCGGTGCCGGTCAACGGGGTGAACCAGTCCAGCCGGTAGTTGGTGGACGACATGGCCTGGGCAATCCCGGTGATCAGCGCGACACAGAGGATGGCCGCTAACAGCGTGGTGGTGAATCGCTTGTCCATAGCTGCCCTCCTACCCGTCATGGCCCAGGTATACCCCCACACCCGCGATCCAGATTTCGGAGCCGGCAGCAGCGTTCATGCTCGCCGTGACCTCGAAGGTGAGAATCCCGTCGTCGCTGGAAAGCACATTGTCGGTGGAAGGGGCGTAGTACATCGAATGCCACGTGGCATCCCCGCACAGGAGGTCGGTCGTGGCATCGAATATGGTACGGGAATTCCCCAAACCATCGTGGCGGTACACCTTCACCTGGTCAATGTAACTGTCGCTGGCGCCGGCACACTTGTATCTGAACGTGACTCCCTTTACCTGCACCTGTTGCCCATAGAGCACGGCCGGCACCGAGAGGGGGATCACGATCTGCTTGGTCCCATCGGTGGTCGCGTCCAACCGGGCGATGCCGTCACCGTGATACAAGATGTCCAGTCCGCTGGTGCCGATCCGCACGACGGCAGCGCTGCCCGGAATCCAAATGCTGGTACTGGCCGTGCTTTGGATGACGCCGGTCCCGGCGACGCGAAGGGCAACGCCGCTCTCACTGGAGGCGTGCAGCCCCGTGCCGCTGCCGTAGTTGGACACGGTCAGCACCGTAGAACTCGACGTGTCACTGATGATCGCCCCCGGTCTCAGACTCCAGGCGTAGGGAACAGGGTAGATGGGCTGGCGGGGTTCCATCTCCGGGTCGCCGTCCACCGCGATGCCCAGCCAGAGCGACTTGCCGTCAATGTCCGAGGCCGAGCACCAGTTCATCTTCATGTTGAACAGGCCGTCTTCCACCGTCACGGTGTCCGTGTCCTCACAGAGCACGGTGCCGCCGGTATCGGCGTCATAGAGGCGCGCCCTGATGCTGTGATCGCCGTTGAGCGGGCTGCCGCCGGCGTCGGTCAACCGCCCCTGGATGGGCACGATGGCGTTTACTGCCGCCGCTTCGTCCGGGGCCATCTCGTCCTGTGGTTCCGGCCCCTGAGCCAGGACGAAGCCGGCTGCCAGGGCCAACAAGAGCACCACCATGCCCGCACCAATGAGATATTTCCCTCTTTTCATCGCTGACCTCCTGGTTCAATGGATTGGAACGGAGCTTGAGGATCACGCTTCACTTCCTACGTTTCCCCCTTTCTCGCACTACCTCCCTTCGAGCGCCACGCTTGCACCACGTCCAGGTCTAGCGCATCCTTGGGGATGAACGCCTCGGCGCCCGCCTCTTGCGCCGCCGTGCGGAAGAGGTCGGCTCGGTCACGGTAGGCGCTGACCAGGATCACCCGCAGGTTGGGAGCCAGGGCCTTGAGGCGAGGCACGCCTTCCACCCCGTTGACCCCCGGCAGCATCACGTCCACGACCGCCAGGTCCGGCCTCAGCTCCTCCACCATCGCCTCCGCCTGGGGAATGTCCCCCGCCTCGCCGACGACCGTCAGCCCGGCGGCGGTCAGCAGCAGGCGCAGTTGGTGCCGGAAGGCGGGCCGGTCGTCCACGATCAGAACG
>WFUY01000541.1 GCA_015484715.1 Thermoflexales bacterium
ACCGTGTTGGGCAATCCTCCCGGCGTGCGCACCACCACTCGGCTGTTGAAGATGAAGAGCCGTACCGGTGCCATCACGGTGTAGTCTCTGTGAGCCAGCGCGTTGACCAGCGTTTCCCTCAGAGCCTCTTCAGGCAACTCCGGGTAGACCTCGGGCTCAAAACCGCGTAGGTGATGGGCGACCTGCAGGTGGAGCCTCAGAAAGCGGACCGCGTCATCCAGGATGACAGGGAGAGGACCCTCCAGGCGTTTGGCGTCCGAGGGAGGAGGGGCCAGGTCCTCACCCGGGATCCGCGCAGCCGCTACATGGGCCTGGGGAAGGAAGCGCTGGGGATTGCGTCCAAAGAAGAGCAAACCGGCCACCGTGGGATGAAACCGATCATTCTGCTTCCGGATCAGGCGCCAGTTGAGGAGAAGCTGCTCATAGCTGATGCCCAGTTCCTCCAGGGAGCGGTGGTAAGCCGTCTCCAGAAAGCGCTCAACGGCCCAGGCATCCAGATCGGCCAGTGAGGCTTGGGCAACCACCGTCTCGTCGTAGAAGAGGGCCTCGGCCGCCTGGAAGAGGCGCATCAGTTCCCATCGGGATGCCCGCCGCCGACCGGAGGTGGTGCGGGCGTAGTAGATCCCTCGGTGAGTCCGGTAGGGTCGTTGGTCCCCTTTGGGAACATTGACGACGACAACGGTCTTCCCCTCCTCCGTCTGCACGGTCTCTTGGATCACGGGCAGCGGGGGGGCACAGTTCTGATAGGCGATCTGGTCTACGGCTTGCATCACAGCATCAGGGTCATCCACTCCTACGACCTTCCGATCCTCCGCCACACCTAGGATCAGCTGGCCGCCGTCGGTGTTGGCAAAAGCCACCAGCGAAGCGGCCAAGTCGTGGGGGCGAATGGGCCACTCCTTAAACTCTGTATGCAGGTCTTCCCACTTTGCGATGCGCTGCTTGAGTTCGGACCAGTCCATTGCTTACCTGTAGGGGCCTCTGGGCGATACAGTTCTCCCCGCGACGCTACTTGGCAGGACGGACCTGGACCAAGACGGGGTCCTGACCCGCCTGCCACACGAACTCGATGTTCACCGGCCCTCCCCATTGCTCGGAGACCTGCAGGGCCAGGGCGGCCAGGTGCCGGGCCTCCGCTTCGGTGAGGGCTGTCCCGGGAGGGGTTGCCGCCCTTGTCGTGTAGCCCTTGGGATCGGTCACCCGGATGTGGGCGGCCGGCATTGGTTGGATCCGGACCTCCTCCCCTTGCACGCTGTAGAGATCACCGCCATAGCCTCCGACGACCACCTCACCCGTCCCAAAGGCGACCTGGATCAGCACGCCGGGCAGCGTGGGCACCGGCGAGTGGCTGAAGATCACGCCCGATCGGTCCCGAGCGGTGATGGGGGACATAGGCTGGAGGATCACCGCCATCTTGGGGAGTGGGATCCGGTTTTGGGCACAGTAGGTGAGCGCCTTCTGGCCGAAGGCCGAGGCCCACACCTGGCGCACGGCCTTCCAGAGGGCTACCCCTGAGGGCACGGAGAGCAGCGAGAGGAATTGGCCGGCGAAACTGTGCTGGAGGCTATCCTCCGCCGTGGCGGAGGAACGGACCGCCCACTGGGTGGGCATCAACACCAGTTTTTCCAGCGCCCGGCCCACCTGGTCGGGCAGGGCGACCCGTTGCAGCGCCGTGGCCACTTTCTGGCGTATCGGCTCCAGGGTTTTCAACGCTTCCTGGGATGTGGCCCAATCGTCCTCAAGGCTGAGGATGGTTCGCTCGATCTCCGCAACCTGCTCCCCCAGTCCGGTTCGCTGGAGGGCCAGGTCGAAGGCGGCCGTGCTGAGCACCCAGGTGGGGGGCACAGGAAAGCCGTGAATGGCCAACCAGTAGAGACCGTGCCCTTTGCCACCTACCGCTTCCAAGGGTGGGAGGGGGCGCTCCTCGTCTCCTTCCCAGGGGGTGAAGAGGATCTCGCTCATCCGTCTATCTCCCTTACTCCAGGATCTCGACGATGCCGGTGGCACCGTCTACA
>WFUY01000542.1 GCA_015484715.1 Thermoflexales bacterium
TTCCAGGACCGCGTTGAGCGCTTCCAGGCTCATCGCTCCCCCCGTCCAGCGGCGGGGGAGCCAGCGGAAGGGGCGGGGCCGGCTCCGCTCCGGGAAGGGGCCGCTCAGGGACAGGAGGACGTAGTCCAACCCCTGCCGCTTTAGGGAGCGCCGGGCGTTGTCCAGCCCCCAACCGAGGAGGCCCCAAGCGTTCTTCACCACCCGGATGCCCTCTCCGGGCGTCAACCGGTGGGCTGCGCGAAAGATTTTACAATCTGATAACATCTTCTTTACACCTTTCGCCTACTTTAGAAAAAGGCCCCTGCCTATAGGCGTGATTCGTTGTGGCGAGTGCTTACGAGTCCTGTATCGAGTCCTGTACGAGAGGAGGATGTGCGATGACCAGACGGAGTTCGGTAGCTCTATGCATAGGCCTGGCCCTTGCTTTGGCTCTGCTCTTTATCGCTGCCACCCAGGCTCAGGCCAGCGGCGGCATCATCACCGGCACAGTGACCACGCCCGATAGCGGTTCCATTCCCCCTGGGACCATCGTTCGGCTCTACGAACCCGGCTCCTGGGAAGTGAAGGGGCGGGCCAGCGTGGACCCCGGCACGGGCTCCTTCAGCCTGGGGCCGGTGCCCAACGGTCTTTACGTCCTCAAGGCGATCCCGCCCGCTGCTTCCAACTACACCCAGTCCCAACCCAGGACCGTTTCCATCTTCAACGCCAACGTGAATGTGGGGACGATTGGACTCACATTTCCCCAGGTGGTCGGGACGGTTGTGGACCCCTTAGGGACGACGCCCAAGCGGGCTAAGGTACAGGTCTACGCCGGGAGCGGCATGGTGGTTCAGGTGACCGAGGCTCCCACCGGCACCTTCAAGATTGGGGGGCTCCCTGTCGGCAACTACGCCCTCCAGGCGTTCCCGCTCACCGACGAACCCTTCTGGAAGTCCCACCGCACGCCCATCACCATCACCTCGGGTACGGCAGTGCTGCCCGTCACGCTGACGCTGCGTCCGGCGGACCTGTGGGGCTGGACGGTGGACAGCACCCATCAGCCGGTGCCCGACGCCACCGTGGTGGCCGTCCGTCTGGGATCGGCGGGCACCTTCTTCCGGGCGGACCGGAGCAGCGGCACCGGCTTCTGGGCCATCGGGGATCTGCCGGCCGGCACCTATCGCCTCGCCGTCCATCCGTCGTGGCGTCAGGCTTGGCTCCTCCCGCCGGCCCCCATCACCGTCACCCTCCCCGGGGCCACCAACCCCTACACCCTCACCTTTGGCACTCCGCCCAAGGTGGTGACGGGCACGGTCCAGACCAACACCGGCGCTCCCGTCCAACACGCCCAGGTGGTGGCCCACCGGGTGAACCGGAATGGGCGGGCGATGGCCCTCACCGGTGCTGACGGGAAGTATACCCTCAATCTGGCTCCGGGTCTGTGGGCGCTCACCATCCGGCCCATTAGCATCACCACCCCTACCCACTGGATCTACCCCCAGCCGCCTCAGTTGGTCGCCTTCCCACCTAACGCCATCTCCGAAACCAAGCGCCTGGACTTCGAGGTGCTGACGGCCGACGCCCGCGTCACCGGCACGGTGAAGATGCCTGATGGCACCACGACGCCCCCCTTCACCGTCACCGTCGTGCTTCATAGCGATGAGGGGGTTGGCGTCGAGGGCACCATCAACCCCACCGACGGCAGTTTCAACATCGCCATCCCCAACGGCGACTACCAGGTCTGGGTGCGGCCCGATGATCCCCGCTTTATGGGCCCGGCGGTGCCCCCGGTGCACGTGCCGCCCACCAGCACGGTGAGCGTGGGAACGCTGACGCTGCTGGCCCGAGACGCGGTGATCACCGGTACGGTGACCGATGGGAGTGGCGCTGCTCTCGAGGGGGTCCCCGTCGTGGCCTGGCGGAGAGGAGCGCCGGGTGGGGCCAGGGCCCACACCAACGCCGACGGCCAGTACCAACTGCCGGTGGCCGCCGGAGAGTGGCTGGTGCGACCGGCACCCGGACCTGACCAGCCCTACCTCTACACCGGCACGGTCGCGACGGTGATGGTGACCGCCTCCGAGACCGTCTCCAACGTCAACTTCTCGCTGGTCACGGCAGATGCGACGCTGGAGGGGGTGCTGGTGACCGAGGATGGCACGCCGGCGACGGACGCGGAAGGGTGGGCCCAGGCGACCCACGTGGGCACTCCTACGCTGCACAAAGGGGCGCCCATCCGCAACGGCACCTTCACCATCCTCCTGCCGGCGGGTACTTACAATGTGGGCGCCCACCTCTCCCCGGAGAGCTCCTACATGTCCGTCCGGGAGCGGAATGTCACCTTGACGTCCGGGATGACCGAGACGATCACCCTGATGGTCCAGACGAAAGATGCGACCATCGCCGGTACCCTCTGGAACCCTCGCAATCGGACGGTCGTGGCGGGGGTGCGGGGAGTCGTGGCGGCTTGGGCGAGAGGCAACGGGGTGGCGACGCCCATTGACGCCGGCAACGGCACCTACCGGCTGAGGGTGGCGGCCGGCCTCTGGAACCTGGGCTTCCGCGTTGACCCGGCCTCCGGCTACGTCCCGCTGCGCCGGCATGGGAGCGTGGCCGTGCAGTCGGGGCAAACCGTTCACGTTCCCTTGCCCATCGCACCGCGCGACGGCCTGATCACGGGGACGGTGCTGGGACCCACGGGGAATCCGGTGGCTGGCGCCGTGGTGATCGCCGACGGAGCGGAGCCGGAGGTGGAGCGGGTGGTGCTGAAAGCCCGCAGTGGTCCTGACGGTCGCTTCCGGCTGGAGGTGCCCTACGGACGCTACCGCCTGGGGGCGACAGTAGGCTTCACAGCCAGCGTCAAGCCGGGCATCGTTGAGGTGGTGGTACCCCAGGGTGGGGCCTCCGGCGGCCACGTCCTCCAGTTCCGCAAGCCCGATGCTACCATCTCCGGCGCGCTGATCATCACCGGCACGAGCGACATCACCGGCACCGTCTTCGTCTGGGCCTGGTCGGACGATGACGGCTTCGCCAAGGGGCGCTTCCCTGTCACCAGTTCGACCGGCGTCTACGGCCTGAACGTCGTCTCCAACACCACCTGGCACCTGGGTGCCGTCTACGAGACTTCCGGTCTCTACTGGAGCGCCCGGGCCGACGTGACGCTGGGGAGCGGCAGCGCGACCCAGGACCTGGTGCTGACGGGGCCGTATCCCAAGCCGGGGCCGGTGGCGGTGACCTTCGACGCAGCCGAGCCGCAGCGCATCGAGTTGGCCGACGGGACGTCCATCTACATCCCGGCCAACGCTATGCCGGTCAGCGGCACGGTGACGCTGCAGATCGTGCCCATCGCCACGCTGCCCCACCAGCGGCGGGCCAACGTCCTCAAGTACGGCTACGCCTTCACGGCGATGGACGAGAGCGGGGAGCCGATCACCGACCACTTCAACCAGGAAGTGATCATCAGCTTCCCCTACGACGAGGCCGAGCTGCGCCGCCTGGGGATCAGCGAGGCCCGGCTGAGGCCGGCCTACTACTCCACCACGGAGGAGCGGTGGACCTTGCCCAACAGCTTCACGGTGGACACGGCGAACAACGTGGTCACGATGCAGATAGACCACTTCACCGACTTCGCGCTGACGGGCGAGGTGGGGTACGACATCTTCCTCCCCGTGGTGATGCGCAACCGGTAGACGGACGAGAGGGAGCAGGGGCCGCGAGAGGGGCAGGCGCTTTGCGCCTGCCCCTTGTCATCCCCATCGGCGCACTGCTGGAGGCAGGCGATCCAAGACGAAGTGCCAGACTTGACGAGCTAGTGCCAACGCCTCCTCGGCCTCCTCCCTGGTCAGCTCGGGCAGATCGCCCGGATAGCGCACCGCCACCGCATAAGGAGTCAAAGTCACGGCAGCAGTCCGTAGCTCGCTGAAGGCGGGATCAAAGGACAGGCACTTGCCCACCAAGGCAACCAGCGAATGGGTCTTCTCGAAAGGCTCATCGCGCCAGGTCAGGTAGGCTTTCAGGGCTTTTTCGGCAACCTGCTGGCAGTGGAATCCAGCAGCGTCGCTCAAGGGCTCAGGCCGAGCCAGCAACCATTCCGCTGCCTGGAGGTCTTGCAAAGCTTTGCTCAGCCAGGCACAGATTTCTTGAGCCTTTGCCTCATCCATAGAGCACTTTCCCCTCAGCTTGAACCGTAGAGGCCAAGGAGGTCTTCACACGGCAGGCCCGTTGGAATTCGGCCCGGGTCAGAACAATCACATCTACCGGCACCGTCAGTCCCCACAGCAGGTCGTAGGAGAGCGCCTCGCGTCGGTGGCGGGGAAGGTCGGAATCGGGCACCACGATCAGCAAATCCACATCGCTACCCGCCTCCGCCTCACCGCGCCCTTGGGAGCCGAACAGGTAGATTCGCTCTGGATGCAGCCCCCGTACCAACCGATCCACGATCTCTTGGAGAAGTTCAGGAGAAACGCCGGTCATCGGTCCTTCCTCAGCGCTTGCAACGCCCGCCACACCCGCTCCGGCGTGATGGGGAGTTCGGTGATCCAGACGCCCACGGCGTCGTAGAGGGCGTTGACCACGGCCGGCGCCACCCCGTCCAGGGGGATCTCCGCCACCGCCTTGACGCCGAAGGGGCCCGTCGGCTCGTGGGTCTCGACGAAGATCACCTCCATCGGAGGCACCTCGTCGGCCCGGAAGAGCTTGTAAGGGCCAAAGCGCGGGTTGAGCAGCCGCCCTCGCTCGTCGAAGACCATCTCCTCGCTCAGGGCGTATCCCAACGCCTGGATCATCCCCCCCTCCACCTGGCCGGAGGCGGTGATCGGATTGACGATCACCCCGCTGTCCACCGCCATCACCAGCCGGTCCACCCAGACCTGCCCCGTCTCCGTGTCCACGGTCACCTCGGCGAACTGGGCGGCGAAGGGGGGCGGGGCCTGCTCGGCGACGTAGGTGCCGATCCCCATGATCTGGCGCTGCTGCCGGTGGTGGAGGGAGTCCAAGGCCACCTCGGCCAGGGTGACGCTCCGACCGTCGGGAGCCCAGGCCCGCCCCTCGCGGAGCCGGACCGCCTCCGGGTCCAGCCCCCCCTCGGGGTCGAGCAGGCGGGCAGCCACCTCACGGACCTGCCGGGCGGCCATCTCCGCCGCCCGCACCACCGCCATCCCGCTGACGTAGGTGGTGCTGCTGGCGTAGGCCCCCTTGTCGAAGGGGGTGAAGTCGGTGTCCGAGGAGTAGACAAGGATCGCTTCGACGGGGCAGCCCAGCACCTCGGCGGCCATCTGGGCCAGGACGGTGTCGGAGCCGGTCCCCAGGTCGGTCGCCCCCACCATCAGGTTGAAGGAGCCATCGTCGTTCATCTTGATGGTGGCCGCGCCCATGTCCAGGTAGGCGATGGCCGTCCCCTGCATCACGGTGGCGACGCCGATGCCCCGCCGCAGGTGGGGCCGGCCCGGCACCCGGTGCCAGTCGGGGTTGCCGTACTTCTCGTGCCAGCCGATGGCGGCCGCTCCCTGCTCCACGCACTGGGGAAGGCCGACGGTGCGGATCACCTCCGGGTGGCCCTCCCGCCCCTCGGTCCAGACCTTGGAGATGGGGTGCTCGTCGCCCGGCTTCAGCGCGTTCTGGAGCCGGAAGGCCAGGGGGTCCAGCCCCAGCGCCCGGGCGATCCGTTCCATATGGACCTCCATAGCGAAGAAGCCCTGGGGGACGCCGTAGCCCCGCATCGCGCCGGAGGGGGGCGTGTTGGTGTAGACGGCGGTGACCCGCCCCCGGATGTTGGGCGCGTTGTAGAGGGCCAGCGCCTTGTGCAGCGTATTGCCGGGGACGGTCATCGCGTGGTTGCCGTAGGCCCCTGTGTCGGAGAGGACTTCCATCTCGTTGGCCACGATGGTGCCATCCTGCATCACCCCGGTGCGGACCCGGATCACCATCGGGTGGCGGGAGGTGGCGGCGACGAACTCCTCGTGGCGGGTGTACTCCATCCGCACCGGCCGGCCGGTGACCAGGGTCAAGTGGGCGCAGATGTCCTCGATGAGCATCTCCTGCTTGCCCCCGAACCCCCCGCCGATGCGGGGCTTGATCACCCGAATCCGGCGCACGGGCAGCCCCAAGATGGGGGCCAGCATCCGCCGGGTGTGGAAGGGGACCTGGGTGCTGGTGCGGACGACCAGCCGGTCGTCCTCGTCCCAGTAGGTGATGCAGACGTGGGGTTCCAGGGCGGCGTGCTGGACCTTGGGGAGGCGGTAGGTGGCCTCGAAGACGTGATCGGCCCGGGTGAAAGCGGCCTCCACGTCGCCCAGCTCCAGCTCGATCTGGGCGGCGATGTTGCGGCTCGGGTCCGACTCGCCGAAGCCGACGTAGTCGGGCTCGTCGTGGATGATGGGCGCATCGGAGGCCAGAGCCGCCTCGGCCTCCAGGAT
>WFUY01000543.1 GCA_015484715.1 Thermoflexales bacterium
ATGCCGAACCACCCCTCGCCGCCTTTCCAGGGACGTATCCTGATCACGGGGGCCACGGGGTTCCTGGGGCACAACCTCAGCCCCTACCTGGCCCGCCGGGGATACCGGCTGCGGGCCCTGGTCCGCCCCACCAGCGACTACGCCTTCCTGGAGAAGCTGGGCATCGAACTGGCCTGGGGGGACGTCCGCGATTGGAAGGCGGTCCAGGCCGCCGTCGAGGGATGCCAGGCCGTCATCCACGCCGCCGGCCTCTTCCGCTTCTGGGGGCCCTACCGGGCCTTCTTCGCCATCAACGTCCAGGGAACGGCCCACATGCTCGAGGCCGCCTACCAGGCCGGCGTCCGGCGCTTCATCCACATCTCTACCGTCGCCGTCGTCGGCTGCCCCCAGCCGGGGACGGTGATCACCGAGGAGACGCCCTGCCACCCCCAGGACGCCTACCAGCACAGCAAGCTGGACGCCGAGGAGCTGGCCCTGCTCTACCACCAGGACGTGGGCCTGCCGGTCATCGTCCTGCGGCCGGGAGCCTTCTACGGCCCCTGGGGCCACTACGCCTTCAACCGGCTCTTCTTCGAGGACCCGCTGAAGGGGCTGGCCGTGCGCATCCACCACGGACGCCACCTCACCTTTCCCGTCTTCGTCCCCGACCTGGTGCGCGTCATCGAGACCACCCTGACCCAGGGGCGTCCGGGGGAGGTCTACAACGTCGCCGGGAAGAGCCTCACCCATCGGGAGATCAACGGCATCATCAGCCGGCTGATGGGGCGGCGGGATTGGTACGTCAACGTCCCCGCCGGCTTGATGCTGACCCTGGCCCGCGCCTGGACCTGGCTCTCCCAGTACACGGGCCGGGAACCCTACTACCCCCTGAACCTGGCCCCCTACGTCTTCTGCGACTGGAACGTCAGCAGCGAGAAGGCCAAACGGGAGCTGGGGTTCCGGCCCACCCCTTTCGAGGAGGGAGCCCGCCAGACGCTGGCCTGGTACGCCGAGCAGGGCTACGGTCCCCGGGGATTGGGCAAGATCGTGGACTGGCTGAGCCGACTCTGAATGCCCGGATATGGAGGAGAGCGATGCCCATTGACAAAAGAGTGCTGCGAGCAACCCGGATCATCCTAGTCCATCTCGTTCTCTATGGACTGCTCACCGCCCTCTACATCGCCACCGTGCTGCGCCTTCTCAGCGCCCCTCTCACCCGCCTTTACAGCGATCACCGCACCACTTACGCCTGGGTCGCCCTGGCCCTGATCGCCATCCAGGGAGCGATTCTGGAGATGCTGACCACCTTCCTGCTCAAACGACTCCGGCTCTTCCGCCTGGAGTAACCCTGCTTCTGGAGAGAGGTTGATGTACTTCCCTATATCGGACATCACCATTTCACCGTTGTTGCTGACCGGCATCGGCTTCTTGGTCGGTGCCTTGGGAGGCTTCTTTGGCGTGGGCGGTGGGTTCCTGGCCGGTCCGTTGATGCTCCTGCTGAACATTCCGGGCCACTTTGTCGTCGGCACGGACCTGGCCCATATGACCGGCAACGCGCTGGTCGCCACCCGCCGCCACCAGAGCCTCGGCCACGTGGACCTGAAGCTGGGCATCCTGATGGTGGCCGGCACGATGGTCGGCGTCGAGGGAGGAGCCTGGGTCATCGAGTACCTGAAACGCCAGGCCCCGGGCACGCTGGAGCTGGTGCTCAGCATCATCTACCTGGTCCTGCTCCTCTCCATCGGCACCCTCGTCTTCCTGGAAGGATTCCGGGCCACCCGTCTCCAGGTCCACCAGCGTATGGACGCCGGCGACATGCTGACCCTCACCGCCCTCTCTCAACGCACCCAACGGCTGCACCTCCCTCCGATGGTCAGCCTGCCCGCCTCGGGGATCTCTTCCATCTCCCTGTGGGCCGTGCTGGCCGTGGGGTTGGTCACCGGCTTCCTGGCCGGGCTCCTGGGGGTAGGCGGCGGGTTCATCCGTGTCCCCGCCCTCATCTACCTTCTGGGCGTCCCCACCCACGTCGCCGTGGGCACCGACCTCTTCGAGATCGTCTTCTCCGCCGGTTACGGCACCCTCACCCACGCCCTGAAGGGGAACGTGGACATCCTGATGGCGCTGGTGATGCAGGTCGGGGCGGCGGTCGGAGCCTACTTGGGAGCCCTCGCCACCCGTTACATCAGCGGTCCTCGTCTGCGCATCGCCTTCGCCTTCCTGCCCTTCATCGGCGCAGCGTTGTTGCTGGTGCGCCTCTTCCACGGGGGATTTGTCAAATGAAGTTCCTCCTCTGCACCGATGGCTCCAACCAGGCGATGGCGGCCGTGCGGCTGGGAGGCCGCCTGGCTGCCCATATGGGGGCCTCTGTCGCCCTCTTGTGCATCGAGCGGCCGGGCCGACCCCGCTCCCGCCAGGCCACGATCGAGGCCCAGGCCAGGGAACTGCTACAAAGGCAAGGGATCACCCCAGAGCTCCACACCTATCCGGGGAGCCTGCCCGATGCCCTCCGCCGGCAACTCCAGCAGGAGACCTACGCCCTGGTCGTCGTAGGCTACCGGGAGCGCCGCTTCCTGGAGAAGGTCCTCTTCGGCTCCGTCGCCGTGCGCATCGCCCACCTGGTCCCCGTCCCGGTCCTCATCGTCCGAGAACCCCGGGAGGCACTGCGCCGAATCCTCATCGGCATCTCCGGGCGCGGCTTCCAAGAAGAGGAAGTCCGGTGGGGTGGGGAGATCGCCCGCGCCTTCGGCGGCCAGGTCACGCTGCTCCACGTCCTCCCCCCTCCGCCCCTGATGTACACCGGCCTCCCCCAGGTGAGCGAGTCGCTGGCCGACTTCCTGGAGAGCGACACAGAAGAGGCCCGGGCCCTGCGGGAAGGGGCGGCCCTCCTCACAGCGATGGGCCTCCCCGTCGAGCTGCAGCTCGCCTACGGGCTGCCGGAGCGGGAGGTGTTGCGAGTCGCCTACGAACAGGATGAGGACCTGCTGGTGGTGGGATCGGCTTGGGCCGTCTCCCCCTGGCAACGCCTCGCCCTGCCCAACGTCACCGAGCAGGTGCTGCTCCACACCCGCCGTCCGGTGCTGGTCGTGCGACCCGAACAGGTGCCAGACTCCTAGCGAAGGAGGTGGGAAGCGATGAAGGTCGTGACCGTCGAGGAGATGCGTGCCATCGAACGGGCCTCGGACGCCCAAGGGCACACCTATGCAAAGATGATGGAAGAGGCCGGCCTGGGCGTGGCCGAGGCGATCCGCCAACGGTGGGAGGTGGCCGGCCAGACCCTGCTGGTGCTGGTGGGGCCGGGCAACAACGGCGGCGATGGGCTGGTGGCCGCCCGCCACCTGGCCGACGCCGGCGCCGACGTGCGCTGCTACCTGACCCGCCCCCGCCCCGCCGACGACGCCAACCTCCAGGCCGTCCGGGAGCGGCAGGTCCCCACCGTGCTGGCCGGCGAGGACGAAGGGGGAAAGGTGCTCCGCCGGTGGGTGCGGGAGGCCGGGATCATCGTGGACGCCCTCCTGGGC
>WFUY01000544.1 GCA_015484715.1 Thermoflexales bacterium
CCCCCACCGACACCCCGGCTCCCGTCACCCTCACCCTCTGGCACCCCTACGGGGGAACCTTCGGCCAGCAGTTCGAGGCCCTGGTCCGGGAGTTCAACGAGACCCACCCCGGCATCGTCGTCGAGCCCAGCTACGGGGGCAACCTCTGGACGATGCGGGACAAGCTGCTGACGGCCATTGCCGGCCAGGCCGCCCCCGACCTCTCGATGGTGGACCAGTTCTGGTCCTCAGAGCTGGCCGACGCCGGTGCCCTGGTGCCGATGGAGACCTTCATCCAGGCCGATCCCGACTTCGACCGGGAGGACATCTGGCCTATGGCCTGGAAGACGGCCACCTACGACGGCACCATCTGGACGATGCCCTTCTCCCTGAGCAACATCGCCCTCTACTACAACCGGCGGCTCTTCCGCGAGGCAGGGCTGGACCCCGACCGCCCACCGACGACCTGGGAGGAGCTGGCGACGATGGCCCAGGCCCTCACCGCCGACCGGGATGGGGACGGCCAGCCGGACCAGTGGGGGCTGAGCTTTCCGGTGCAGGCCAAGCGGGGCGTCGTCTACTACTGGTTCGCCTTCCTCTGGCAGGCCGGCGGGGAGATCTTCAACGACGATTACAGCGCCGCCCGCTTTCAGGAATCCCCCGGCATCGAGGCCCTGCGCTTCTGGCAGACGATGGTTGAGGCGGGCAGCCTGCCCCTGAGCCCGCCGGACCGAGGCTTCGAGGAGGGGCAGATCGGGATGTTGTTGGCCTCCACCGCTCGGCTGAACCGCTACATCCAAGCCCTGGGAGACGACCTGGGTGTGGCTCCGCTGCCGGCCGGGCCGGCCGGCGCTGCCACCGGCGTCGGTGGAGCCAACATCGCCATCCTCAGCAACGTCCGGGACCGGGAGGCGGCCTGGGCCTTCGTCCGCTGGATGACCTCGCCGGAGGTCAACCGCCGGTGGAGCACCGAAACCGGTTACCTGCCCCTGCGCCGCTCCGTCGTCGAGTCGGCGGAATACCGGGCCTACCTGGAGCAGGAACCCCGGGCCCAGGTGATCGTGGACCAGATGGCCGTCGCGCGGGTGCGGCCCAACATCCCCGCCTACGCCGCTGCCAGCCGGGAGATCGGCCTGGCCGTTGAGGAGGCCCTCTTCACCGGCGCCGACCCCGCCCAGGTCCTGACCGCGGCCGCCGAGAAAGTCAACGCCTTGTTATCCACAGCGCCCTGACGCATCTAGGTGCCCCGATGGAGAACTCAATACCTCTACCCTGGAAAGAAATCGTCGAATTCTGCAGACGGTGGAAAATCCGGCAGATGGCTCTATTCGGCTCATCGCTGCGAGATGATTTCAGGCCAGATAGCGATGTAGACATCCTTATTGAATTCGAAGACGACGCCGATTGGAGCCTCCTCGACCATGCCCAGATGCAGCAAGAGCTCCAGTCCTTGGTTGGACGGGAGATCGATCTGATCACCAAGCGAGCTCTGGAGTACAGCCGGAACTGGTTGCGCCGACAAGAGATCCTGCGCACTGCCAAGGTGATCTTCCCTGGGGAGGCTCGTGATGAAGAAGGATGAAATCACCTTGCTGGACATCACCCAAGCTGCCCAGCGAGTCGTCTCCTTCATCCAAGGAATGACCAAAGAGGAATTTCTAGCCGATATGAAGACCCAGTCCGCAGTGCTATATCAGTTGCTGGTGATAGGCGAAGCCGTCAAGAGGCTTTCCCGCGAATTCCGGGCTCAGCATCCCCATATCCCGTGGTCACTCATTGCAGGGATGCGTGACCACCTTATTCACGGTTATGATGCCATAGATTGGGATGAAGTCTGGAAAACCGCTGTCAAGGATGTACCAGATCTGCTGTCCAATGTGGAGCCGTTGCTTCCTCATACTCCAGATACTCCAGAGGACTTAACTTGATATGTCAGCCAGCGAAACGTCTTCCCGTTGGCAAGCCTGGCGCATCGCGATACGGCCCAAGACCTTGCCGGCAGCCGTGGCCCCGGTTCTGGTCGGCACGGCGCTGGCCTACGCCGACGGGCGCTTCGCTCCCCTCCCGGCACTGGCCGCGCTCATCGTGGCCCTGCTCCTCCAGATCGGGGCCAACCTGGCCAACGACTACTACGACTACCTCAAGGGCGTGGATCGGGCCGGACGGCAAGGTCCTCTTCGGGTCGCCCAGAGCGGACTGATCCCTCTGCCCCACCTGCGGAGGGGAATGTGGATCACCTTTGCCCTGGCCGCGGCGGCGGGAAGCCTCCTGATCGCCGTGGGAGGGTGGCCCCTCTTGATCCTCGGTGCGGCGGCCATCGCCGCTGCCGTCGCCTACAGCGGCGGCCCCTACCCCTTCGGCTCCTACGGCCTGGGCGACCTCTTCGTCTTCCTCTTTTTCGGGCTCGTGGCCGTCGGCGGGACCTACTACGTTCAGACCCTGCGCCTCACCGCCACCGCCCTGCTGGCCGCGACTTCGATGGGCCTGCTGGCGACGGCCATCCTGGTCGTCAACAACCTGCGAGACCTTGAGACCGATGGGCGGGCCGGCAAGCGGACGCTGGCGGTGCTGATGGGCGCACGGCTCACCCGGCTGGAGTACACCCTGCTTCTGGTCATCGCCTACGCCATCTTGCTACTGCTGAGGCCGGCCGGCCGCTGGTCCGTCTGGCTGCTGCTCCCCTGGCTCTCCCTGCCCAACGCCCTCCGCTTGATCCGGGCCCTTCATCGGAGCCCAGACGGTCCGGCTATGAACCGGCTCCTGGCCGGAACCGCTCAACTGGAGCTCCTCTTCGGCCTTCTCCTGTCCATCGGCCTGGTGCTGGCCCGAATCACCGGCGACTACCCATAAGCCCTTGGAACGCCGGAATCGCTATTCCGACGGGCCGCCTGGACCATGTTGCCGGATGGACGGTCCTGGTGTAAAATGGGTTCCAGACGCTGCCCCTCGCCAACCCGTTAAGGAGGTCTCCGGTGTCTCAACGTGTTGCCCTCTACCTGCAGGATGCCCACCCCATCCGGGATGGGATGCAGTATGTCCGCTACGCCGAGGAGAAAGGCTTCGAGGCCGTCTGGCAGGCCGAGAGCCGCCTGGTACGCGATGCCATCGTGCCCATGGCCGCCTTCGCCGCCGTCACCGAGCGCATCAAGGTGGGCTCCGGCGTCATCAACAACTGGACCCGCAACATCGGCCTCCTGGCCGCCACCTTCCTAACCCTGGACGATCTGGCCCCCGACCGGATCATCTGCGGCATCGGGGCCTGGTGGGACCCGCTGGCCCGCAACGTGGGGATCCGACGGCGCAAACCCCTGACGGCGATGCGGGAGACGGTGACGGTGCTCCGCCGGCTCCTGAAAATGGAAAACGTGACCTTCCACGGCGAGTTCGTCCACGTGACCGGCATCGAACTGGACGTGGTGCACGGTCGCCGGGAGCCCCGCAACGTGCCCATCTACATCGGGGCCACCGGGATGAAGATGATGGAACTGGCCGGCGAGATCGCCGACGGCGTGGTGCTCAACTACTGCGTGCCGCCGGAGTACAACGACCGCGCTCTGGAGCACCTGGAGATCGGGGCCCGCCGGGCCGGGCGGGCGCTGGAGGAGATAGACCGCCCCCAACTCATCGTCTGCTCGGTGGACCACGATCGGGATCGGGCCATCTACGGGGCCAAGGCCCTGCTGACCCAGTACCTGGCCCAACAGCCCCACATCGCCCAGGCCAGCGGTGTCAAACAGGAGGTCGTGGAAAAGGTGCAGTCCATCCTGGGCTGGCCGGCCACGAAGGAGCAGATCGAACAGGCGATGCAGTACGTGCCGGACGACCTGGTCTACCGCATCACCGCCAGCGGCACTCCCGAAGAGGCCAAGGCCAAGGTCCAGGAGTACCTGGACCACGGGGCCACCTGCCCCATCCTCTACCCCCTGGGCGACGTCCGGCTGATGATTGACACCTTCGCGCCTTCGAGCAAAAGGTAATACCGTATGACCCTGATCTACCTGGACTACAACTGCTTCCAAAGGGGATTCGACGATCCCGGGCAAATTCGGATTCGAATGGAAGCTTTAGCCTGCCAGGAGATCTTCATACAGGCGGAAGAAGGTGCAGTCCAATTGGTCTGGTCCTTTATGCACGAAGATGAAACTATGCTCTGTCCTTTCCCAGAACGGAAGCTGGAAGTGCTTCGCCTAGCAACTCTGTGCGCGATACGGGTAGGCCCCGAGGAAGCGATCCAGGAGATCGCCGAAGCTTTCCAGCGCGAAGGGTCACTATCTGCGAAAGATGCCATCCACCTGGCATGTGCTTCTTACGTCGGTGCCGACGTCTTCCTGACCTGTGATGATAAGCTGATCAAACGGGCCAGACGACTGGACCTCGAAATGGCCGTGATGAATCCCGTTGACTACGTCAGAAGGATGGCAAAAGATGACGAAGAAAGTAAGAGTTATGAGTGATACGGAAATCAGGACCATTGGCATCGAAGCCCTGAACAAGGCCCTCGGTCCTGCTGCTGCACTTCGATTCCTCACCCTACTTCACCGTGAAGCTACGGATTACGTGGAGATCTCTCGGCGGCTCTACGAAGGCCAAACGATACAAGAGATATTTGAAAGAGCTAGAGCTTACTGGAAGGAATAACTCACAGAACGCCGTCAAGGTCGCGATGAACAAACAACCCAACTCCCGGATGTGCTTCGTCTGCGGTGTGCAGAACCCGGTGGGACTTCACCTAGCCTTCTACGAGGACCACGAGAAGGAGCGGGTGATCGCCCACATCACCGTGCCGGAGACATACCAGGGCTACCCCGGCGTCGTCCACGGCGGGATCGTCGCCGCCATCTTGGACGAAGTGGCCGGCCGCGCCCTGCTCATCCACGGCTCCGACGAGGACCTGATGGTCACCCTGAAGATGGACATCCGCTATCGCCGTCCTACCCCTGTGGGCGTGCCCCTGACGGCGGTGGGATGGGTGGAACGGCCTGGGAACCACCGGGCCAGGGTGGCCGGCGAAATCCGCCTCCCCGACGGCACCATCACCGCCCA
>WFUY01000545.1 GCA_015484715.1 Thermoflexales bacterium
CATATCGGCCGGCGTCCGAGCCCCGTAGAGGAGGATGACCCGCCCGAAGTCGGCCCGATGCCGGATGACGTCGTAGATCACGGGGCGCAGGGGGGCCAGCCCGATCCCGCCGGTGATGTCGCCGTAGATGCCGTCGTCTGTGCGATCATTTCGCGCCCTCCGTTCGGATGGCGTTCACCTCTTCTGTGATGTCTATCCCCACCGGGCACCAGGTGATGCAGCGCCCGCAGCCCACGCAGCCCGAGACGCCGAACTGGTCAATCCACGAGGCCAGCTTGTGGGTGAGCCACTGGCGGTAGCGGGAGCGGGTGGCGGGCCGGATGTTGCCCCCGTGGACGTGGGAGAACTCCAGGCTGAAGCAGGAATCCCAGACCCGCACGCGCCCCGTCTTCTGCCCCGTCAGGTCGCTCACCTCGACCACGTCGCTGCAGAAGCAGGTGGGGCAGACCTGGGTGCAGTTGGTGCAGGAGAGGCAGCGCTGCGCCACCTCATCCCAGCGGGGGTGCTCCAGGTTCTGGTAGAGCAGGTTGGGCAGGTCCGACGTCTCCATCCGGCGGCCCATCCGCTGCTCCGCCTCGGCCATCGCCTGGCGAGCCGCTTGCAACTCGAAGGCACCGGCCGGTCGCCAGTCCAGGCCGGCCAGGACCTGTCGGCCCACCTCGGAGCCGACTTCCACCAGGAAGACCTCCTCCAGTTCGGTGAGGGCCAGGTCGAAGCCAGGACCGACCCGGGGGCCTGTGCGCATCGAGGCGCAGAAGCAGGTTCCGCCGGGCTCCGTGCAGTTCACCGCCAGGATGAACGCGCCCTGGCGACGGGCTTTGTAGTGGGGCTCCTGGTAAGGGCCGCCCAGGAAGACCCGGTCCTGGACGGCGATGGCCTGGAGCTCGCAGGCCCGCACACCGATGAAGGCGTAGCGAGGGGTCTCCTCGGAAGGGGCCGCCAGCTTGAAGGTGCCGTTCCGCCGCTCGACGGAGAAGAGGGTCATGACGGGCGGGTAGAGGTACTTCTTCCAGGAGTGCGGCCCGACCGCGTAGCCGAAGTAGGCCCCGTCGTCGCGGCGTCGCAGGCGGTAGGTCCCCGCCTCCTGCTCATCCCCCCAGCCGATGGGGAGGTCGTCCACACCCTCGATCTCGTCGTAGATGATGGCCCCTTCGCCCAGCGTCGGCCCGACCAGGGTGTAGCCCATCCTCCGCAGGGCGTCGAAGATGCCCTGGAGGTCCTCCTTGGGAATGCTGACGTAAGCACCGAGCATAGGCGCTGTGTCGGTCATCGTTCCTCCTTTGCGGGCCTATCCTTCGCCGCCTGGGGCGAAAACGTCCAGGAGTTGCATACGGGTGGCCTTCAGCCGGTCGGCGATCACCTCGGCCACGCGCCAGAGGATGGCGTATCCCAGATCGTGGTCCGCCTGACAGGCCTCCCGCAGTTGGGTCGCGTTGATGGCGATGGCCCGGACGGGGGTGACCGCCCGACCGCTGGCCGTCTTGCGCCGGGGTGGGAAGATGGAAGACCAGCCCAACAGTTGGCCCGGCCCCACCGTGAGGACGGTCACCCGCCCCCGGCCCGGCACGTGGATCTCGACGGCGACCCGTCCCTCCTGGATCAGGTAGACCACGTCGCCCATATCCCCTTCCCGGAAGATGGTCTCTCCCTCCGCGAAGGAGACCTCCGTGGCCATCGAGGCCAGCTTCTCCAGGTGGCGAGGCTCCAGATCCCGGGTGAACTCCATCGCCTGAAGCGTCTGCAGCACGCTTTCCGTTGCCATAGGGTGCTCCTCCTTCCACGCTTCTATCGGGCTTCCGTCACGATAGCTTGTGACACTTGTCACATAATACCGGAAAAGGGGCCGGCTTTCCCAGTGTCATTCGTCCTGAAGGCACGGGAGGTTCGTCACTTGCGATGGGAGCAGCGGCCTACTTCAGGATACCCCATAAAGGAGCAAAAGTCAACAAGCAGAAAGGCCAGGTCGGCAACCCAACTCAGGAGGGCCTCCGCCGTCCCGCGCAGCGGGTTCATGGCCCGACCGTAGCGCACGGCCTGGGGCCACATCTGGGCGGCGACCTCGGCCCGGCGTCGGCGCGTCTCGATGAGGGCCTCGCCCTCCCCTCCTCGGCGACTCGCGCGGGCTCTCTGTCTTCTGTCTATGGATACGCACCGAGGAGGGACTTGGGTTTGGTGAGGTGCCGTCTCTTGGGGTGGGCAATCACCCGACCCAGCCCAGTTGTAGGGGACGGACGATTGTGCTATAATGGCAGGCGTGTGACGCTGAGTTGCCGGGAAGGGAGGAACAGGCTCTGGCGCGTACTCTCAACGAGACGAGGAGGTGCTATGATCAACGAAGAGACCCGGGCGATCCGGCGCAAGATCATAGGTGTGCTGCTCCGCCAGGCCCGACTGGAGGCGGGCAAGTCGCTGAAGGAGTGCGCGGCCTTCCTGGGCATCTCCTCCAGCACCCTCTCCGCCTACGAGCACGGCCGGCGGGAGATCTCCCTGCCGGAGCTGGAGCTGCTCGCCTACTTGCTGAAAGTGCCCCTGGAGTATTTTCTGGACGTCGAGCCGGAGAACCCGGACCGTCCCTCGGAAACGATCTCCTCCGGCGCCGATCTCCTCCTGGTGCGCCAGCGGATCGTGGGAGCGCTGCTGCGGCAGGCCCGACAGGATGCCGGCATCAGCCAGAAGGAGCTGGCCCAGGTCATCGGCTGTTCCCCCGGACGCATCGCCCAGTACGAATACGGCCAGCGCCCCATCCCCATCCTGGAACTGGAGGCCATCGCCAACTTCCTGGGCCTCTCCCTTTCCTACTTCCAGGACGAGGAGACCGGTCCCGTTGCCAAGCAACTCCGGCTCTACCGAGAATGGCGTCAGTTCCAGCAACTTCCCCCTGAGGTCCGGGCCTTCGTCCTGGACCCGCTGAACCGGCACTACATCGAGGTGGCCCGTCAGTTGTCGGAGATGCCGGCCGGCGCCCTCCGGGACCTGGCCGCCGGGCTCCTGGAGATCACCCTTTAGCCCTCCTCCCCCCTGTTCCCCTCCCGCCGCTCCATCCAGCCGACCAGCCGATCCTGATAGCGGGTGGCCAGGAGGGCACCGGCGACGACCAGGAGCACCAGGCTGACCAGCCAGGGCCAGCTCAGGTGGCCGGCCTGGGCCCCCAGCCAACTGCTGAACACCAACCCCGGCAGCCGCCCCAGCGTCGCCAGCAGCAGCAGGTAGGGGATGGGCAGGGGGCTGAGGCCGATGACGAAGCAGGTGATGTCGTCGGGGAGCAGGGGAAGCAGGAAAACGAGGAAGAAGAAGAGCAGGCTCCCCCGGCGGCTCAGCAGCCGGTCCCACCGCTCCAACTGGTCCGACGAGACAAGGCGGACGACGACCCGACGGCCCAGCCAGCGCCCGATCCCCATCGCCGCCAGGGAGCCTAGCGTCAGGCCGACGAGGCTGTAGAGGGTTCCCCAGAAGACCCCGAAGAGGTAGCCGTTGGCGAGGCCCAGGAACTGGCCCGGGATGGGGGCCAGGACGACCTGAAGGACGTTGAGGCCGATGCTGACCAGCGGGGCCAGGGGGCCGAAGCCGGCCAGCCACCGGCGCACCCCTTCTTGATCCCCCAGCAGTGCTGCCCACCGGGCCAGGGGCAGGTCTCCCCCGGCCAGCCCCGGCCCCAGGTAGAGCAGCCCTCCCAGGAAGAGCCCCAGTCCACCGGCGAGGACGTGACCGAAGCGGTTGCGTTTCATCTCGTGACCAACGACCGACGGTTGAGTCGGTTATCGCCAATCATAGAGGTCATCATTCTGGATGACTTCGCCCCGTCTGCTGCCTCCTTGGGAAGTCCTCAATAGTCTACGCTCCACCTCCGGGCTGGGCGAGCGAAGCCCCTCGGACCGCCCTTTGGCCCCTGAAGAGAGCCCTCCCCGCTCAGCCGGACGCTATACTTCTGGCTTCTAAGCCTGGACTGCGGACCCGCCGGGAGCCCTATCGAGGCCTCCCATTTGCCGGGCCACGGCGAAGGGATCGCTGGCGATGACGCTCTGGGCGTAGAGTTC
>WFUY01000546.1 GCA_015484715.1 Thermoflexales bacterium
AGATGTGTATAAGAGACAGCCCTAGAGGGGTGTTCCGCCCCAGCAAGGCGACGGTGATCCCGTCGAAGCCGTATCCTGGGGAGAAGCCGTCCACAAAACGGTAGTTGACACCAAGCACCTGTCCGGCACCGGCCAGTCCTCCCAGGAAGCCGCTGATGAACATCACCTGCAGGATGGTGCGGGCCACGGGCATACCGGCCCAGCGGGCGAAGATGGGGTTGTCTCCCGCCATCCGCAACTCGTACCCCAGCGTCGTCCGACGCATCAGGAACCAGAGAGCCAACACACAGAGGAGGGCGATGGGGAAAGCGAGGTTGAGCTGGGAGGGCTTCATCAAGCGGGGCAACTGGGCTGCCGGCGCGATCTTAGGCGACATCGAGTTGGCCAACCCAGGAGCCAGAAAGGGATAGTTGACCAGATAGCTGGTGAAGAGGATGGCGACGTAGTTGAGCATAATGGTGGTCACGATCTCATCCACGCGCAGGTAGGCTTTCAGGTAACCGGGCAGCAGCCCCCACACCCCCCCGACCATTCCGGCGGCCAGGAAGGCAAGGGGGATGAGCAGAAATCCCGGCAGCGCCGTCCAGGTGAAGCCCACCCAGGCGGCAGCGAAGGCCCCCAGGTAGAGGGAGCCCTCCACACCCACGTTGAAGACGCCGGCCCGGAAGGCGATGGCCGTCGCCAACCCGGTGAAGATGAGGGGGGTGCTGGCCAGGAGCGAGTCGGCGATGCTCAGGCGGCTCCCCAGCGCGGTGGTGAAGAGGGTGCGGTAAGCGCCCAGCGCATCTTTGCCCGAGACCTGGATCACCAGCGCCCCCATCAGCAAGGCAACGGCCAGGGTGATCAGCGCCTGGACGATGTTGAACAGGGGAGAGCGCCAGCGAAAGGTCACCTGGTTCATCTGGCCTCCTGATCTGCCTGAAGGGTCTCCGGCCTGTGACCGGCCATCATCAACCCCAACATCTCCTGGGTGGCCTGCTCCGCCGGCACCTCCCCCACGACCTGCCCCCGGAAGAGGACCAAGATGCGGTCCGCCAGGGCTAGGATCTCGTCCAAATCCGCCGAGATGAGGAGCACACCCAGCCCCCGGTCGCGCAACCGGAGCAATTCCCTCCGCACCGCCTGGGTGGCTCCAACGTCCAGCCCCCGGGCGGGGTGGGCAGCGATGAGGAGGGAGGGGTCGGCAGCCAGCTCCCGGGCAACGACCACCCGCTGCTGGTTTCCGCCGGAGAGAACGGCCGCCGGCGCTGTGGGGCTGGTAACCCGGATGTCGAAGAGCGAGATCAGCTTCCGGGCAAACCCGCTGATGGCCGCCGGGTGCAACAGCCCCCTTTGGGAGAGAGGGGGGCGGTAGTAGTGGACAGCAGCCAGGTTCTCCTCGATGCTGGCGAGCAGGTTCAGGCCCTCCTGAGTGCGGTCCTCCGGGATGAGGCCCAGGCCGGCCTCCCGCCGCATCCGAACGGGCAGATGGTGAATCTCGCGGCCATCTAGCCAGATGCGTCCCTGGACAAGGGGACGGATGCCGGCCAGCGCTTCCAGCAACTCCCGTTGACCATTCCCTTCGACGCCGGCGATGCCCACGATCTCCCCCCGGTGGACGGTGAAAGAGAGGTTGTTGACGGCGGTCAGCCCCCGCTCGTCCCGCACGACCAAGCCCTCGACCCGCAGGGCGGGCTCGCCAAGGGAGGCGGCCTGCAGTCGTCGGGCCACCTTCACCTCGCGCCCCACCATCAGCCGGGCCAGTTCCTCCTCGTTGGTGCGGTCGGTCTCCAGAACGCCGGTGACCCGGCCTCGGCGGAGCACCGTCACCCGGTCGGAGAGGGCCAACACCTCGCCCAGCTTGTGGGTGATGAAGAGAAGCGTTCGCCCTTCATCCCGGAGCCGGCGCAGGACCTGGAAGAGTTCTTGGGTCTCTTGAGGCGTCAAGACGGCGGTAGGCTCGTCCAGGATGAGGAGGTCCGCCTCTCGGTAGAGGAGCTTGAGGATCTCCACCCGCTGTTGCACGCCCACCGAAAGATCGGCCACCCGGGCGGTCGGGTCCACGGCGAGGCCGAAGCGGCGGGCCAGGGCTCCCACCCGGGCAATCGCCTGCTCGCGGTCCACCAGGAAGAAGCGGCGCGACTCCCTCCCCAGTTCGACGTTCTCGGCTACCGTGAGGGAAGGGACGAGCTGGAAGTGCTGATGGACCATACCGATGCCCAAGGCGATGGCTGCCTGAGGGTTGGGGATCTCAACCCGCCGGCCACGGAGGAAGATCTCTCCGGCATCAGGCCGGTACATCCCGTACAGAATGCGCATCAACGTCGTCTTGCCGGCGCCGTTCTCCCCCACCAAGGCGTGGATCTCCCCTTGCTCCACGGTGAGGGTCACCCGGTCGTTGGCCACAACGCCGGGGAAGATTTTGGTGATCCCCCGCATCTCCAGGTAGGGCATAGAGCTCCTCTCCCCAGGACGCCTAACGCCGTCTCACCAGAGGCGTTCTGGCTCCGGCTCGCCCTCCGCCCAGCCAAAAGGCGGCTGCTCCGCCTTCCCCTGGCCCACCAAGGTAGGGGCGCACAACACCGTGCGCCCCTACCAGGAGCCGAGGGCGACCGGGCAACCGCTCTGGTCTATTGCTGCTCCGTGATGTCTGTGACTTTGATCTCGCCGCTGATGATCTTTTCCTGGAGTTCCTTGACCTTATCAATGTACTCCTTGGGGATCAGGTGGCGCGTGTACTTCATCTCGCTGAGGCCCACACCGCCTTCCTTGAGACCATAGGTGACGACGGTGCCGCCCTTGAGTTCGCCCCGGACCAGTTGCTCGATGAGGCCGTAGACCGCGACGTCCACCCGCTTAAGCATCGAGGTCAAGACGTGGCCGGGCGCGATGTAGTCCTGGTCGGAGTCCACGCCGATGGCGTAGTGGCCGGTTTCTTTGGCCGCCTCGATGACGCCCTCGCCGGTGCCGCCGGCCACCTGATAGACGATGTCGGCCCCCTGCTCGAACATGGCCAGGGCCAACTCCTTCCCCTTGGCCGGATCGCCGAAGCTGTTGGAGTAGCTACGCAGGACCTGGATCTCGGGATCAATGTAGTGGGCTCCCTCTTCATAACCGACGAGGAACTTGTCAATGCCCGGAGACTGGGTGCCGCCGATGACTCCGATGATCTTCTCGGGGTTGATGCCGGGGATGTTGGTGTCCTTGGTCACCATCGCAGCCAGCGCTCCCGCCAGGAAGGAGCCCTCGTGTTCCTTGAAGATGACGGAGACGACGTTGTCCCCTTCCACAGCGATGTTGAGGATGGCGAACATCGTGTCGGGGAACTCGGGGGCCACCCGGGCCAGAGGCTCAAAGTGGGTGTACTCCAACGTAATCACCAGATCGAAGCCAGCCTGAGCTGCTGTGCGCAAGAGCTTCTCTCCCTCCCCCACAGGGTCTGGGGACTCGATGGTCTGGACCTGGACACCGAAGTCCTGAGCAGCTTTGGTCAGGCCGGCGAAGCCGGAGTCGTTGTAAGAACGATCCCCCAGCCCGCCCTGAGCGATGATCAGGGCCACCTTCAGGTCGGGACGTTGGGGCAGCGCTTCTTCTGCCTCAGAGGTAGGCGGAGCGGTGGGGGTTTCCTGCTTGCCCCCCTGACAGGCCACTACTGAGGAGAGGATAAGAGCCAGCGTGAGCATTCCAGCGATCAAACGGGCGCGCAGCATCGGACTACCTCCTCTATAGGTGCAGGCGTGGCATGGCGCTGTTACATTTCGCGGCGGCAAGGGTCAGGGAAGAGAATTGCTACGCAGCCTCACCTCCTTTCCTTTTCGCTTCTGTCCTGTCCCCCTGGGAGGCCGAACTGGTGCATCACGTGTTGCCCCGCAGTAGGGTCAGGGAGAGTTCGTAGCGGTCCCAACGGAAGAGGGAGTTGGTGTAGGAGATGGGGATGTCGCCTTCCCGATAGAGGATGTCTTGGATGTTGTAGGCCGGCTCTCCGGTCCGGCTCATCAACAGACGGCCTTCCCGCACCTCCAGCTTGACAATACGGATGGTCCGCCTCGCGTAGGCGAGGCGAAGGCCATACTCCCGTTCCAGGGTGAAGTAAAGGGACCGCTGACTAAAGTCACGCTCTTCGATGCCTGGACAGAGCTGATAGTTCAGATAGGCATCCTCCAAACCGACGGGGTCGCTGTTCACCAGGCGGAGCCGCCCCAGGTGAAAGACCTGGTCTCCCGGCTCAATCCGGAGGCGTTCGGCGATCTCCGGCGTAGCCGGGATGATCTCCGAGGTCAGAACGCGGGAGGTGGGGCGGAACCCCCGGCTGCGCATATCCTCGGTGAAGCCCCTTAGGTCTGTGGGGAAACGCAGAGGAGGGTGAGGGCGGGTGACGAAAGTACCTTTGCCGGGGATCCGTTCAATGTAGCCAGCGCTCACCAACATCTCCAACGCCCTCCGCACCGGCGTTCGGCTGGCCCCTGTCATCTGGCACAGCTCTTCCTCTGTGGGGATCTGGTCCCCTTCCTGCCAAGCACCACTGGTGATCTGCTTCAGGATATACTCCCGAATCTGATGGTAGATGGGCCGTGGGTCGTCGCGACTTACAATCATCGTCTACCTACCTTCCTTGAAGTGAGGACAAGAGAACGGGACTTTGTTACAAAATCATTATAATGGTTTGGCTCCAAATGTCAATAGCTTCAGGGAGGGTTTTTTCGGGGCTTTCGGTCTGCCGGTGCCGGAGCTTAGCACCAGATTATGAGCGATTACAATTGTTTTACAGACTATATTGTGCATATTGACATCCCTAGAAAGTTATGGTAGAATATTGCACACGTGTGCACCCTGTGTGCCAGCTCGATGAGGGCGCTTCGCTCAAGACGGCAGGTCCTATGTCCCCCGTCTCGATCAAAGATATAGCCCGGGCCGCAGGGGTCTCCCACTCTACCGTCTCCCGGGCTCTCCGGGATAGCCCTCTTGTCAGCCCCGAGACCAAAGCCCGCATCAAGCGACTGGCAGAGGAGATGGGCTACTCCCCCAGCGCCGTCGCCCGGGGGCTGGTCACCCGCCGCACCCGCACGGTGGGGATGGTGGTGACTTCTATCGCCGACCCGTTCGTGGCCGAGGTGATGCGCGGCGTGGAAGATGCCGCTCACCAGGCAGGCTACAGCGTCTTCTTGAGCAGTTCCCGAGCTATCCCGGAGCGGGAGATCTCGGTCGTGCGCACCTTCCGCCAACGACGGGTGGATGGCGTTATCGTCACCGCCTCCCGGGTGGGGAGTCTGTACGCGCCCCTCCTCGAGGAGATCCAGGTCCCGGTGGTGCTCATCAACAACCAACAGCCCGGCACGTATACCTACTCGGTCTCCATGGATGACCGGGAGGGTGCCCAGATGGCCGTAGACCATCTGATCCAACTAGGCCACCGCCGTATCGGCTACATCGGCTGTGTGCATCGCGAGGCCTCTAGCCAGGCTCGAGAGGCGGGTTACCGGGCAGCCCTGGAAGCCCACGGTATCTCTCCTGACCCTCGTTGGATGGTCTACCCTACCGAGACAGAAGACGTTCAAAACGGACAGATCGGCCTCGACCTGCTCCTGGCGCTCCCTTCTCCTCCGACAGCCATCTTCTGCTACAACGATATGACGGCCATTGGTGTCCTGCAACGCTGCTATCGCCGGGGGATTCGCGTCCCCGATGACCTCTCCCTGGTCGGCTTCGATGACATCGCCATCGCCGCCTATACGATCCCTCCTCTGACCACCGTCCGTCAGCCCAAGTACGAGATGGGTTACCAGGCGATGGAAATGGTGTTGGACCTTCTGGAGGACCATCCCGTTGAGGATGTGCTCGTCCAGGGGACGTTGATCGTCCGAGATTCCTGCCAGCCACCCAACACGTGAGGGGCTGGAATCCCTTTCACCGGTAGGAGGTTACAACTATGAGGGCTTTGATGTTGACAGCCGAGTGGGACCCCCGTCCCGATTACCCGCTGTCCGATTGGGAAAAGGAGACGGGCAAGGCGATCACCGGCTCCAGCATCTGGCGGCACCCCCGTCTGGAAGTGGTCGAGCGACCTATGCCCAGCGTGGGGCCAGACCAGGTGCTGATCCGGGTCCGGGCCTGTGGCGTCTGCGGTTCGGATATGCACTTCTACGAGACCGACGAGGAGGGCTACATCCTCTATCCGGGCCTGACCAAGTTCCCCGTGGTGCTGGGCCACGAGTTCGCCGGCGAGGTGGTGGAAGTGGGCTCCGAGGTGACCGATCTGAAGGTGGGCGATATGGTCACCTGCGAGGAGATGATCTGGTGCGGCCACTGCACCCCCTGTCGCAACGGCTTCCCCAACCACTGCGTCAACCTGGAGGAGATCGGGTTCACCATTGATGGGGCCTTCGCCGAGTACATCGCCATCGGGGCCAAGTACTGCTGGAAGGTGAACAGCTACCTGGAACGGTTCGGCGACGAGGAGAAGGCCTACGAAGCGGCTGCGCTGACGGAACCGACCTGCGTCTCCTACAACGCGATCTTCGAGCGGGCCGGCGGCTTCCGCCCCGGTCACTACGTCAGCATCTTCGGGGCCGGCCCCATCGGGCTGGCAGCCATCGGCCTGGCCGAAGCTGCCGGCGCAGGGCTGATCGTGGCCTTCGAGATCTCCCCTCAGCGCCGCGAGTTGGCCAAGCGGGTGGGCGCGGACTACGTCTACGACCCTCGCGAGGTGACGCCCCACGAGGTGCTGATGGAGCTCTCCCAGGGCGAAGGGTTCGACTTTCACGTGGAAGCGGCCGGCGTGCCTCACCTGACGGTCCCGGAGATGGAAAAGAGCCTGGCCATCAACGGCAAGATCGTCCAGATCGGGCGGGCGGCCCAGCGGGTGCCGATGTACCTGGAGACGCTCCAGGTGCGTCGCTCCCAGGTTTTCGGGGCCCAGGGCCATTCGGGCCACGGCACCTTCCCCAACGTGATCCGGCTGGTGGCCTCGGGCCGGCTGGACCTGACCCCCATCATCACCGCCCGCTATAGCCTGGAGGAGACGGTGCACGCCATCGCCCAATCCACGGAGCGGCGGGACGGGAAGATCATGGTGAAGCCGGGCTACCAGCCCCCGGAACCCTCGGAGAAGGTTGAACAGGCCCGGCCAGTTTCCGTGCCGGCCTCCTGACCTGGGCCGTTTTGGTGCCCGGCAGTTCTCGCAC
>WFUY01000547.1 GCA_015484715.1 Thermoflexales bacterium
ACCTGGAAGACCTGATGCGCGAGTACCAGTTCTACTCCGACAAGATCAAGTTCCAACTGATTGACCCTGACGAGAAGCCGGCTCTGGCCCGGCAGTACAATGTCACCAGCTACGGGGTCCTCATCTTCCGCCGAGGTGAGAAGGAGCAACGGATCTACAGCGTCAGCGAACAGGACATCACCAGCGCCATCCTGAAGGTATCCCGGGAGCGCCCCAAGGTAATCTACTTCCTAACGGGCCACGGGGAGCGGGACATCGAGAGCTTTGGCGAAGATGGCTACAGCCAGATCAAGCGGGCGCTGGAGATGAACAACTACGAGGTCCGCCCGCTTAACCTGACCATCAGCCGGACGGTGCCGGCCGACGCCGCCGCCCTGGTCATCGCTGCGCCTAAGAAGCCGTTGCTGGAGGAAGAGCAGAAGGCGATCCGCTCCTACCTGCTCAAGGCCGGCAAGGCGCTGGTGCTCCAGGACCCCGGCAATGAGGCCGGGTTGAACGAAGTGCTCAGCCCCTGGTACGTCCGCTTTGGCGATGGGCTGGTCATTGATGTGAGCAGTTCCCTGCTGAACGATGTCGCCTCCCCGGTCGTCACCCGCTACCCCTACAGCCAGATCACCGAAGACCTGCCGATGATCTTCCTGCCCCACGCCCGACCGGTCGAGCAGGAGGAGATGGACCAGGCCCTCCAGAATATGCCGGGTGTTCCCCGGTACCAGTCCCTCATCCGCACCAGCAACGAGAGTTGGGCGGAGATGAACGTAGCAGACCGCCAGGTCGTCTTCAACCCGGGTGAGGACAAGCGGGGGCCGGTGGACCTGGCCGCCACGGTGGAGGCGGACGCGGCCCTGGGCTCCGAGGAGCAAGAGGAGGCCACCTCGCGCAAGACGCGGCTGGTGGTCATCGGGGACAGCGATTTCGCCTCCAACGCCTTCGTCGGCAGCTTGGGCAACGGGCTGTTCTTCCTCAACGCCATCAACTGGCTGGCCGAGGAGGAAGCGATCATCTCCATCCCCCCGAAGCAGTTTGGGCCGCGCCCGGTGGTGATGACCGGACCCCAGATGCGCTTCGTCTTCTACTCCAGCATCCTGTTCCTGCCCCTCCTGGTCGCCCTGGTCGGGCTGATCGTCTGGTGGCAGAGGAGGTGAGAGGATGAGCCGACGAACGACCCTGATCCTGGTGGCGATCTTCCTGCTGTTGGGCGGCTACGTCTACTTCTTCGAGATCCGGGGCGGCGAGAAGAGGTCGGAGGCGAGTGGCGGCGAACCGTTGGTGGGTGTGGCTGCTGAGGAGATCACCGGGCTGGAGGTGGACGATGGACAGAGCCCGGTACGCCTGGAGCGTGACGAAGAGGGGAACTGGCGGTTGACGGCCCCGGAGGAGAAGGAAGCGGACCAGCCACGGGTGAAGCGCATCGTGGAATCGCTGGCCACCAGCCGGGCTACCCGCACGCTGGGGCCGGTGGACGACTGGGATACCTTCGGGCTGGCCCAGCCTGCCCTCACCGTCACCCTGACTTTGCAGGACGGGACGACGAAGCAGCTCTTCGTGGGCGACCGAAGCCCCAACAAGGCTGCCTTCTACGTCCGCCGACCCGGTGAGGACAAGGTTCACCTGATGCCGACAGGCGTGGGAAACGACCTGAAGGAGATGGTGGAGAAGCCGCCGTTCCCGCCGACGCCGACGCCAACGCCGACGGCGACCTTGGAGGTCACAGCCACGATGACCGTGACCGGAACGGTGACGACGACACCAACCCCCACGCCAGCGGGAACGCCCACACCGACCTGGACGCCTTCGCCAACGCCGACCATCCCCTCCCTGATGCTGACGCCGGTGCCCCTGGCGACGCCGGGACCCTAGCGTCGCGTGGTGGCGCTTGTCAAAGCAGCGTGTTGGGGGTATAATCCGACCGTTGTCGAATCTCTGAAGCGGGAGAGTGGGCGATGCCGATCTTCGAATACCAGTGCCAGGAGTGTGGAATCCGGTTCGAGCGATTGCAGCGCAAAGGTGACCCCTTCCTGACCACGTGCCCGGAGTGTGGTGGGCCGGTGCGGCGTCTCCTCCAGCCGCCCGGCATCATCTTCAAGGGGTCCGGCTTCTACATCACCGACCACCGGCGCTCTGGCAACGCTGGGACCGATCGTTCCCGCAAGAACGGGAGAAAGGACAGCGCCGAGAAGCCGGAGAAGAGTGCAGCCGGGCACAAGGACAAGGA
Source organism: Thermoflexales bacterium (assembly GCA_015484715.1). Lineage (GTDB taxonomy): Bacteria > Chloroflexota > Anaerolineae > S140-20 > S140-20 > S140-20. Next base: position 2,216 of record WFUY01000547.1, read on the forward strand.
ATGAGCCGATCACCGCAGCGAACAGCGCGAGCGGGGGTCCCCGATGGGACCCCCGCCCCGTTTTCCGCCCGCAAGTGACAAGGAAGACCAAAACGGGTATAATACGCGCGAAGCAGGCCCTTGAGCCTGCCGGCGGCTCATCGTTCAGAAGACCGACAGCCCTTGACGTCCTGACTTGTCGCCCTCCCGCAGGTCATGTAGTGCCTGACGACAGCAATGGCTTATCGGAGGCTGCCTATGACGCGCTACGGGCCGGGGGAGAAACCTGCGGGAGGGTCCCTGAGAGAGGGGTCAGGTAGCCCAATGTGCCGATACCGATGTTGACGACCGGCGTGGACCTGGTTGAACTGAAGCGCGTCGAGCGGTTGGTCCACCGCTACGGGGAGCGGTTCCTGCAGCGGGTCTACACCCCCGCCGAGGTCCTCTACTGCCGCGGACGGGTGGCGGAGTTGGCGGCCCGCTTCGCCGCCAAGGAAGCGGTGAGCAAAGCCCTGGGCGTGGGGATGCGGATGATGGCCTCCGACGGCATCGGCTGGCGAGACGTCGAAGTCCTCCCCGACGGGCGAGGCAAGCCCCACATCTACTTGCACGGTCGGGCCGCCGAACGGGCCGCCGAACTGGGGCTGGATGAGTGGGCGATCAGCCTCTCCCACACGGCGGAGATGGCCATCGCCTTCGTGGTCGCCCAATGATGACGCTGGAGCAGATCCGCACCGCGCTGCGACACCGGCCCCGTCCAGGGCTGGCCGCCCAGATGCGCATGGCCCCCTCCTATCGGTGGGAGATGCTGCGGCGCATGCCCCCGCCGGAGCGGGTCCGGGAGGCCGGCGTCCTCATCCTCCTCTACCCCTGCGACGACGCCCTCTGCTTCCCCCTAACCCGACGCACCGAACAGGTGGAGAACCACAAGGGCCAGATCTCCCTGCCGGGAGGGGCCCGGGAGCCAGGGGAGCCACTGGCAGAGACGGCCTTGCGAGAGACAAGGGAGGAGTTGGGCATCTCCCTGGACGGTCTGGAGATACTGGGCTCGCTGACACCCCTCTACATCCCGCCCAGCGGGTTCCAGATCACGCCCTTCGTCGCCTACCTGCCCTACCGGCCCCGCTTCCACCCCGATCCCGTCGAAGTGGCCGAGGTCATCCCGGTTCCCCTCGCCGCCCTCTTCGACCCCACGATCCGCCGTCAGGAGCTCCGGGAGCTGAGGGGGCAGCGGGTCCGCATCCCCTTCTACGCCATCCAGGGCCACCAGGTCTGGGGAGCGACGGCGATGGTGCTGAGCGAGCTGGCGGCGATCCTCTCCCCTCAATCCTCGCCCAAAAAGTCTAGCACCGCCTGATTGAAGGCCTCGGCGTGATCGAGGATGACGGCGTGCCCGCCTCCCTCGATGACCACCTGGCGGGCGTTGGGAATCCCCCGCACCAGGTGGGCCTGTTCCTCCGGCGGCACCGTGGTGTCCTCGGAGCCGGTGACGACCAGGGTGGGGGCGCGGACTTCGCCCAGTCGGTCCATCACATCGAAGCGGACCAGAGCCCGCATGGCAGCCCGGTAGGCCGCCGGGTTGGTCTGAGTGATCCGCTGGTAGAGGACTTCGCGGTACGGGGCCTGCTCCGGCTTGGGGAAGATGCGCCGGGCAACCATCCGGGCCTGGGTGGGCAACCCCAGAGTGTGAACCAGCACCCCCCGCAGGAGGACATAGGCCCAACCTCGGAGGCTGCGAGGGCGCAGCCGGGCGAAGGTGTTGACCAGCACCAGCCGGCGCACCAGGTCCGGGTGATCCAGGGCCAACTGAAGCGCCAGCGTCCCCCCCATCGAGATGCCGACGACGTGAGCGGGTGCCGCCTGAATCCCTTCCAGCAGCCGGGCCATATCCTCGGCCATCTGGCGCACGGTCAGTCCACCGCCGGGGTAGGAGGAACGCCCAAACCCCCGGGCATCGGCGGCGATGAGGCGGTAGCCCGCCGCCGTAAACGGCGTCACCTGGAGCACCCAGTCCTCACCACAGGAGCCCAGGCCGTGGAGCAGCAGCACAGGGGGATGGCCCTGAGGGTTGTGCTCCAGGTAATGGATGGTGCAGTCGGGAGAGACATCGTAAGTGGGCATAGGCATCACTCCTGGTCGTGGGGTGGTTTCCAGCGGGGGTCCCAATCGGCAGCACGGGCATACGCCCGCCGGGCTGCATCGAGATCACCTTGGAGCTCTAGAAGACGGCCTAGGTGCTTGTAGGCCGAAGCCAAGGTGGGGTCCAGCGCCAGGGCCTGCTGGAGTTCGGCCAGGGCCCGCTCGTACTCGCCCTGCAGGGTGTAGGCCCAGCCCAGAAGGTCGTGGGCTTCGGCCCGCTGAGGGGCCAGCGCGACGGCCCGTTGGGCCGGTCCCAGCCCTCGGTCCACCCCCTGATCCAGGTAGAAGCGGGCCAGGGCCAGCCAGACCTCTGGGTCTTGAGGGGCCAGCCAGGTCGCGGCCCGAAGCCAGATCTCGGCGGCTACGAAGGCCCCTTCCTCGGCATAGGTCCCACCGATCTCCAGGCAGAGGGCCGCGTTGGTGGGGTCCAGGTCATAGGCCATCTCGTAGGCGGCACGGGCCAGGGTCGTCTCACCCCGACGATCCCAGTAGAGGCCCAGGAGGGTGTGGGCTACAGGAGAGGCGGGAACCAGCGCCACCGCTTGCCGCAAGGCATCCAGTGCCGCTTCGCCTTCCCCCAACAGGTCCAGCGCCTGCCCCAACCAGGCATAGGCCTCCCCGTAGGCGGGGTTGAGGGTGACAGCCTGCCGGAGGCTGTAGGCGGCCAGGCGGGGCTCTTGGACGCGCAGGAGGGCCTGCCCCAGGAGGGCGAAGCGATAGGCCGGGTCGTCGCTGCCCCGAGCCTGCCCCAGCGCAGCGATGACCGTTTCAATGGCCTGCCGACGGTCCTGATCGGTAGTCTGGCGGTGAGCCTGCTGCAAGTAGGAAAGGCCGAGGGGCAAGGAGGCGGTCTCTCCGGCCGAGGCGACCGCCATCAGGCCCAGGCGGTAGAGGGCGTCGGCGTCGGACGGCTGCCGGGCCAGCACTTGCTCCCAGGCTGCCCAGGCTGCATCCCACATCCCTTGCCGGAAGCGGGCCTCGGCCAGGTCTTGCAGGGCGTCGAGGTCCTCCGGCTGGCGGGCCAACGCCATCCGGGCCAGAGTGGCGACGGCCTCCCAGTTCCCCAGGGCAGCGTAGGCCTCCCGCAGCCCGGCCCCAACGCGCCGGAGATCACCGCCTCGTTGGGCAGCCTCGAAAAAGGCATCCCGGGCCTGAGCCGGTCGCTGCCACCGGAGATGGAGCTGACCCAGTCGAAGATGGGGTTCGGGATCGTGGGGAAGTCGAGCGACGGCCTGCCGGTAGGTTGCGGCGGCTACCGTCCAGGAATCGGCACTCAGCTCGTCACCCTGCTGCAGGGCCGTCAGCGCGGTCTGGTCGGTCGGAGAAGGAGAGACCACGAAGAAGAGGGCAAAGAGGGCGATCAGGAACGGAAGGCGCAGTATTGACCATCCATCTAACGCCCGGAGCGCTTCTGCCAGTGTGTACATCGGACCTCAACGAGTCCGGTACCCGTTAGGTCGAGCATCGGAGATTACGGGACAGACCCGGTTTCTGCGCCGTCCTGGGGAGGCTGCCGGATGCCTCGATCCCCCAGCGCTTGGAAGTTGAGCAAGTCCATCGTCTCGTCGCCCATCGCCATTGCGTAGATCCGATGCCGGGTGAGGTAGTTGACCATATCCTCGCCCATATACAAGGACGCGAAGATCGGGATAACCCGTTTCCCCTGGTACTCCGGGAAGTAATCCTCGATCTCCTCCAGCGCCTTGATGAAGTCGCGGATGTCCTCGATCCTGGGAGAGGTCTTCGTCTCGTTGATGATCACCCAATCCTCCCCCACGGCGATCACGTCAAACTCCCGCCGCCGGGTCCGATCCCGCTTGTGGCGGACTTTGCGACGGATCATGAAGTCCTCGATCTCCGGAAGGCCAAAGTAGTCCCGAGCGATCCGGGGGATGTTAGGAGCTACGATGTCTTCGACGACGGTCCCCAGCCGATTGGCGAGCTCTCCCCACCGCTTGTTCCAGGCGCGTCGTTCCTCCGCCAGCTTCTTCTCCCACGCCTCCCGATCTCGCCTTGCCTCCTCCTCGGACCGGGCCCGCATCTGCTCCAGCTTCTGCTCCCATTCCTCCTGACTCCGCGCCAGTTTCTGATCCCACACCTCCCAACTTCGCTCCAAAGCCTGCTGCCACGCCTGCCGATCCCGCTCCACCGCGACCTCCAGTTGCTCGAGAATTCGCTCCGTGCGCACCATAAATCGTGCAAACAGAGCCTCCTAATCCATCACGCGATCCCGCAGTTCTGCAACTTCCTGCATCCATAGCCCCTTTCTGGCGGAGTCTATACCCGGCAGATATGCTCGATCAGGATTATACCGGCTTTTCCCTCCCGGCGCAACCCCAAACCAAAAAGCCGGGTGCCCCTTTTGCAGCACCCGGCACCGCCAACCTCAGAAGGCGCCCACTCGACGCAACACGGCCCCGATGGTCATCCAGAGGATCTTGATGTCCAGCCAGAGGGAGTAATGCTGGATGTAGTAGAGATCGTCCTCGGTGTGCAGGTGCATCGGCTTGTTCGAGCGTCCGTTGACCTGCCACCAGCCGGTGATGCCTTGGGGCACGGCGAAACGACGGAGCTGCCAGGGCTCGTAGCGGTCCACCAGCCAGGGGAGCTCGGGGCGAGGGCCGACCAGGCTCATATCCCCCTTGAGGACGTTGAAAAGTTGGGGGAGTTCATCGAGGCTAGTAGCCCGGATGAAACGCCCCACCCGGGTCACCCGGGGATCGTCCCGGCGCTTGAAGAGGACTTTGCCATCGTCGGTGTAGTGGATCACCTCCTGCAACCGTTCCTCGGCATCCACGTGCATTGAGCGGAACTTGTAAAAGGTGAACAGCTTTCCCCCTTCCCCAACCCGCTGCTGCTTGAAGATCACAGGGCCGGGGGAATCCAGCTTGATGGCGATGGCAATGGCGGCCATGACGGGCGCGGCCAGGACCAACAGGACAGAGCCCAACGCGAGGTCGAAGAGCCGCTTGACCAGCCGCTGGAACTCGTCAATGGCCGGGTCCCGGAGGCCGATGAGGGGCATTCCGCCGAACTCTTCCACCGTCGCGCGGAAGAAGGCCAAATCGAAGAGATCGGGCACCACCCGCACGCTGACCGGCAGCCGCTGCACCGTCAGGATCAGGTCCACCATCCGCTTGTGGGCCCGCAAGGGCAGGGCGATGACGATCTCGTCAATGTGGTACTGCTTCACGACCTCGGCGACCCGCTCCAAGCCGCCTAAGACGGGCTTTCCCAAGAAGCGCCGGTTTCGCTTGTCAGGATCATCGTCTAAAAATCCCACCAATTCCAGGCCGGCCCACCGGTAGGCCTCGATCTGGCGGGCCACATCCAGCCCCACCTTCCCGGCTCCTACGACCAACACCTGCCTCACAGGGTGAGGC
>WFUY01000548.1 GCA_015484715.1 Thermoflexales bacterium
CTTCCTTGGCCAGGCGAACGGCGTGGGCCATCGAGCCGGCCGTGTCCACCTCGTCGTCCACGATGATCACGTCGCAGCCGGCTACATCCCCCACCAGCGTCAGCGCCTCCGTGTGGACGTCTACCCGCCGCTTCTCCACGAAGGCGATGGGCAGCCCCAGCTCGACGGCGAAGTTGCGGGCCTTCTTGGCGAAGCCCAGGTCGGCGGCTACCACGACGGCGTTGGTCAGCTTCTTCTCCTTGAAGTAGTCGCTGAGGATGGGGAAGGCGGTCAGGGCATCGCCGGGGATGTTGAAGAAGCCCTGGATCTGCCCCGCGTGCAGGTCCACGACGATGTAGCGGTCGGCCCCGGCCACCGTGATCATATCGGCCACCAACCGGGCGGTGATGGGCACCCGGGGCTGATCCTTCTTGTCCGAGCGGGCGTAGGCCAGGTAGGGGATCACCGCCGTGATCCGTCCGGCCGAGGCCCGTTTCAGCGTGTCCAGCGTGATCAGCAGCTCCATCAGGTTGTAGTTCACCGGGGAGGAGGTGGTCTGGATCACGAAGACATCCTGGCCCCGCACGCTCTCGTGGAGCCGGACGAAGATGTTCTCGTTGGGGAACTGGATGATGTCCCGGCCACTCAGTGGAACTTCTAGCAGGCGGCTGATCTCTTCCGCCAGGTCTGGGCAGCCGGTACCGCTGAAGAGCTTGATCCGGCCATACATAGACGCTTCTCCGAGAGGTTGGCAGGTTGACGGGTCGGTGTGTTGCTGGGTTGACGGGTCAATGGGTTCAGCGGGTCAACCAGGGAACGTGGGACAAAGCCGTTCGTCCCCAGTTCTCACCGATGGTGGTCCAGATGGCAGCGGTCGTTCAGCGAGAGGATGTGGGGACGACCATCCTCCATCTGCACGATGCTCAGCGAGGCGTTGCCCACCAGGAAGGGGACCCTCCGCCGGGGATCTAGGCCGAGCAGCCGGATCAGATAGGCATTGATGGCCCCCCCGTGAGAGACGATGAGCACATCCTCGTCGGGGTGATGTCCGACGATCTCGGTGATGGCCTCCCACACCCGGTCGGCGAAGGCTTCGCGGTCCTCCCCGCCGGGGATGGGGGGGCGACGCTGCTCGGCAATGGCCTGGGCATACTCCGGGAAGCGGGCAACGACCTCGTCCCAGGTCAGTCCGGTCAGCGCCCCCAGGTGGATCTCCTTCAGCCGTTCATCGGTGATGAGGGGGAGCTCCAGCCTCTGGGCCAGGACCTGGGCCGTATCGTAGGCCCGGCTCAAGGGGCTGGTGTAGATGGCGGTGATCCGGCCCTCGTAGTGCTCCAGCCGCCGGGCCAGGAGGCGGGCCTGCTCTCGCCCCCGCTCGGTCAGCCGGGTGTCCAGCCAGCCCTGGAGGCGACGGGCCGCGTTGCCCTCCGATTCGCCGTGACGGACCAGGAGGAGGCGGGTTTTCACGCGACGCTCTCTCCCTGGACCCAGCCCTGATCGGGACGGTAGAAGCGAACCTGACCGGTGTGCAGGTCGTAGACCCAACCGTGGATCTCCAGTTCGTCGGCGTCTAGCGCCCGACGGACGGCGGGATAGCTCTGCAGGTGCTCCAATTGCAGCAGGACGTTGGCCTCGACCAGGGCGCGCAGGTGGGCATCGCCGGTCAGCCCCTGGCCCTCCACCCGCTCCAGGGCCGGTCGGGCGAAGGCGAGCCAGCGGGCGATGTGGGGCTCGCGCTCCGGGTCCACGCCGGCGGCCAGGGCCTGCATCCCGCCACAGCCATCGTGTCCCAGGACGACGATGTGGCCCACGTGCAGGTGCTCGACGGCGTACTCAAGGACCGCGCCCACAGCGGCGTCGGCGGCATCGGCCGGCGGGACGATGTTGGCGATCACCCGGCTGACGAAGAGGTCGCCGGGGCGCGCGCCGGTGATCTGCTCCGGGATCACCCGGGAGTCGCTGCAACCGATGATCAGGGCGGAGGGGAACTGGCCCTTCTGGGCCAGGGCTTCCATCAGGTCGCGCTCTCGCTCGAAGAAATCGCTCCGAAAGCGCTGGGCTCCCTCAACAAATCGCTGGAAGGTCATCGTCCTTTCGTCCTCTCCTCGGGTTGTGCTCGCCTCGCGGTTCAGCAGGGCGATCCACTGGTCGCCCTGGTACAAGCGCTAACCACGGCGGCCGGCCGCCCACAGCCCGCCGCCAACGATGAGGGCGCCACCCAGCCAGTGGGCCGGTCCGATGGGCTCCTGGAGGAAGAGGTGCCCCAGCAGCGCCCCGTAGAGGGGCAGGGTGTTGTAGAAGACCATCGCACCGCTCGGTCCCAGCCGTCGCACCCCCTCGTTCCACGACAGGAACCCGACGACGGTGGGGGCGATGCCGATGTAGAGCATCGCCAGCACCACCTCGGGACGCCCCTGGAGGGGGAAGCTCCGGCTCTCCCAGACCGCAGCCAGGAGAAGGAGGGGGAGCCCCAGAAAGGCGGAGAAGGCGGTGGCGGAGAGGGCGGAGCGGCGGCGCATCACCTGACGGCCCAGCACCGAGTAGAGCCCCCACAGCGTCACCGCACCCAGGATGATCAGGTCGCCCAGGCTCCCCTGCAACGATCGCCAGAAAGCGGGGTTGCCCCCGGAGATGATGACGACCACGCCGGTCAGCCCCACGATGGCCCCCACGATCTGGGACCGGGACATCGGCTCGCCGATGAGGAGGGCGGCCAGCAGGCCCGTGATCAGGGGGCCGAGGCCGTTGATCAGCGTGGCGTTGACGGCGGTGGTGTAGCGCAGTCCCAGGTAGAGGGTGGGGGCGAAGATGGCCACGCCGCTCAGGGCCATGCCCAGCAGCAGCCATCGGTCCGATCCCAGGCGGCGCTCGGCAGCCGGTCGGTGCTGCAACAGCGCGGCGAAGAGGGCGGAGGCGATGAGGAAACGGACCGCCGCCAGCGTGATCGGCCCCACGCTCCCCCGCAGCCACCGTCCCAGGGTCATGTTCGTGGCCCAGGTCAAGGTGGCCAGGTTCACCAGACCGGTGCCGATAAGCCAGCTCCATCGGCGCTCCCGCTGCCCCACAGTCAGTGTCATCGGGTCTGCAGCTCCTGAGCGTGGAAAGGCAGAGGCACCACCAAAG
>WFUY01000549.1 GCA_015484715.1 Thermoflexales bacterium
CAGTCCTCGATGCTCAGGTCGCCCGGCAGCAGGAGTTGCCCGCCAGGACCTGGAGGAACCGTGCCGCCTGGTACGAGCGGCTGGCCTACCTGATCGGCAAGATACGGGCCCAGGAACCGGCCGCTCTCGCCTTCCTCGAACGCTGTCTCTTCGAGTTCAAAGGTGTCCGGCTGAAGGGCAAGGCGATTCAGTCCCTGGGTTGGCTCTATGACCGGCGCTACAAGACCCTCTTCGAGGAGATCGCCGTAGGCGACTTCGGCAAGATCGCCCTGCGCCCACGCCTGAGCCGCTGGGAGCGGACCTACCTCCGCCGCAAGGCGATCGAGGCGCTGGCCTACATCGGCGACCGAGAGACGCTGACCCGTCTGCGGGCCGGCAGGACCGGCTGGAACCCGGAGTTGGAACGGGCCTTCTACTGGACCAGTGAGGAGATCTACTGGCGCGAGGGGTAGAAGCAGGACTTGTCGCCCTCCCGCAGGTCACGCGGTGCCCGGCGACAGCAACGGCTTATCGAGAACCTGCGGAAGAGCCCCTGGGAAATGGGTCAGGTAGCTCAACCTGGAAACCGAGCCCCTATGCCTGAGAAAAGGGAACTATCTCACCAACGGGCTGCCTACGTCCGGGCTCTGGACGAAGCCCTGACCCGGATTGTGGACCACCTAGCCCGCATTCCAGAGGTCGAGCGGGTGATCCTATTCGGCTCCTATGCCGCCGGCCGGCGTGACCTCTTCACCGACCTCGACCTCTTGGTGGTGATGGCCTCGGACCAGGACTTCATCCACCGCACGGCGGCTCTCTACCAGCAGATCCCTATGGGCGTGGATGTGGACCTGCTGGTCTATACGCCGGAGGAGTTCGAGAGGATGAAGCAGGGAGGCTTCGTCAAGCGGGCCGTAGAAACGGGAGTGACGCTCTATGAGAAGGAGCCCTCTTGAGGAAGGACGACGCTGGCTTACCCAGGCCACCGAGGACCTACGCTGGGCCAAGCTGCTGGCTCAGGAGGGCGGGTGGCACCTGGCTTGCTTCCTAGCTCAACAGGTAACGGAAAAGGCCCTGAAAGCCTTCCTGTATGCCCAGGGCGAAGAGATCATCCTGGGCCACTCCATTGAGCGCCTGTGTGCGGCTGCTGCCCACTATCGGCCGGAGTTCGCCGAAAAAGCTCGCCGCTGGAGCCTGTTGGATGGCTACTACGTTCCCACCCGCTATCCGAATAGCCTGCCGGACAGCATCCCGGCCTACGTCTACACCCAGGAGGCAGCCTTGGAGGCCGTAAAGCTGGCAGAGGAGGCCGTTGCCTGGGTCTCTCACCTGCTGGAAGAGAGCCAGGCCTGACGTCACCGTGGACACGACGCCGTAACCGTTCACCCAGGACCAGTCCCCCCTCTTCCGGCGGTGGGTCTCAGAGCCGACCATTCATTACTTGCCATAGCCCTAGGGAGGAAGCGATGGCCCCACTGAGTTTGGTCCGTAAGTACGAACCGGTGTTGCTCTTCAGCAAAGACGACAAAGGACGGGATGAGAACTTCTTCCCGATGGCCGTGGAGCACTACGTGGCCCACTGTCGGCTTTATCGCAAGGAGGTCGGACCGGTGGAGGTGCCCGATGGGCTGAGCCTGGAGACGCTGGGGCAGATCTCTCCGCCCGAATCCCGGGAGCACTACCTGGCCTACGCCGCCGATAGCGTGTTGAGCCAGTCCCCCTCCCTGTGGGAACGCCTGCGCAAGGGCGGGCTGGCCCTCTACGGCATCGAGGGGCAAGTGGAACCGCACCTGCTGGTGAAGGAGACCGATGCTGTTTCTTTCGCCCTCCAAGACCCGGCCCTTCGACGTGTGGACGAGGGGCCGGGCACAGGTCCTGGGGCCGCCGGGCCGGGCGGGACGGCCTTTGCGCCGCCGGGTGGAGGGCCGCCATCAGTGGAAGCCCCCGCCGAAGCCGACTTCCTCATCACCGACCTCCAGCACCTGCCCCCGGAACTCCACGCGGAAGCGTTGAAGCGGTACCAACCCTACCGGGATTTCAGCAACTACCCTCCCATCTACTACTACCGCGTGATGTACAGCCGGGGCTACCGGGTTATCCAGTACTGGTTCTTCTACGCCTACAACGACTGGGGGACCGGCCACGGCGGCATAAACGATCACGAGGGGGATTGGGAGACGGTCTTCGTCTTCCTGCGGGGAGATCGGCCGGCCTACGTTGCCTACTCCGCCCACATCGGCCCGCCGGGCCGTGCCGCCTGGGATGACCCCGCACTGGAGAAGCGGTTTCGCAACCACCCCGTCGTCTACGTGGGCTCCGGCTCCCACGCCAACTACCTCCAGCCGGGGCCGCATCCCATCCCAATCCTCTCGGTGAAAGACCACGCCTACGGGAACAGCGCTGTGGCGGTTGGGCCGGGCACGGGCGTTCCCTGGGGCCGGCCGGTGAACCTGGAGCAGCAGCCGTGGGCCCTCAACTACGCCGGGGCCTGGGGAGCTTTGGTCAAGAAGTGGGG
>WFUY01000550.1 GCA_015484715.1 Thermoflexales bacterium
CTTTTGGGAGAAACTGGGCCGACAGGAAAGGCGGGCCCTGGAGGAGCGCTTCCAAGGTCTCCCACCCCCAGGCCAAGAAGCGCTCCTCCAGGGCCCGCCTTTCCTGTCGGCCCAGTTTCTCCCAAAAGTACTGGCCCAGGCGGGGGTGGCCGAAGGCGTAGCCCTGCTCGCGGCCGTCGCCGATGACCAGCCGGGCCAGGGGGCGCAGGGCCTCCTCCAGCGTCCAGGTGTTCAGGCCCGGGCTCAAGCGGAGGGGGTCGTCCTGCATCAGGGGGGCCAGGGCGGCCGCCAGCAGGTTGAGCACCTCCTGCACGGCCGGCTCCTTGAGCGGTGCCCTCTCCCCCCACTGCTTACGCTGATACTTCAGCCAGTCGTCAAAATACCCTTTCAGGCCGGGCTTCAGGCCCCGCAGGTCCTCCGGCTGCAGGCGGGTGGCCGCCTCCCCCCGCTGCCACAGGTCGTCCACGTACAGGCGCACCAGCAGGGGATCGCCCTCGCTCAACCGGTGCAGCTCGGCCACGATGTCCACCCGGCGGCCCAACTCGGCCAGGGGAAAGCCCATCCGCTCCAGCACGTCGGCCACGCCCTCGCGGGTGAGGGGGTCCAGGTCGAGAGGGCGGGCCAGGCCGGGGCGGTCCCACCCCAGGCGGCGCAGCCAACCGCTCGGCCCCTCCTCGTCGGCCAGGTAGCGGGCCGAGACCACCACGCGCACCCCCGGCGGCGGTTGGAAGGGGAAGAGGTCCGGCCCCGCCCGCCAGTCGGTGGCCTCGTCCAGCCCGTCCAGGACCACCAGCAGGCGGCCCTGGGGTGGGGGCTGGCCCAGGAAACTGCTCACCATCCCCCGCCAGAAATCGGGGGCGTGGCTCAGGTCGGCGGGGACCTTCTCGCCGTAGAGGTGGGCCAGGCGGGCGGCCAGGGCGGCGAAGAAGACGGCCTGGGAGGCGGTGTTGAAGCGCAGGCTGACGGGCACGAAGACCGGCGGCAGGTCAGGGTCGCGCTCGCGCACCCGCTCCAGCCAGCGCACCAGCAGGGCCGATTTGCCCCGGCCGGCGGGGGCGGCCAGGAGCAGGTAAGGGGGGGCGTCCGCGTCGGCCAGCCAACGGTCCAGCCCCGCCAGCGCCGCCTCCCGCCCGCCGAAGGGAACGGGCTCTTCGGGCGTGCCGGTGTACTCGACGATGAAGTTGCGGATGCGCGTGCCGTAGTCGGTGGGCAGGTAGGTGATGCCCTGGACGATGTTGTTGTCGCCGGTGATGAGGATACTGCCGCCGACCCCGCCGCCGATGGCGATGCTCCGCCCGCCGGCTTCCGAGCGTAGCTCGCGCAGCAGGGTCGGCATCGCGTCCAGCACGTCTTGCACATCGGGGGGCAATGAGCCCTGCACGGTCGCCCCGTCACCGATGGCCACGCCGGTGGCCTGGGCGATGACGATGTTGTAGACCGTCTGCCCGCCCCGGGCCTCCAGGCGCGCCAGCCGCCGGTTGACCTCGGCCAGGGCGCGCCCCTGGTCCTGGAGCAGCGCCTGAAGGGCCAGCAGCCGCCCCAGGTTGACCCGGTTGAAGAGGGGGCTGTCGGGCCGGCCGGCCTCCTCCAGCAGCGCCGTGGTCAGGCCCCGGTGGAGGGCACGCATGGCCCGGTCGAACCGGGCCCCCGGCCCGACCTCCAGGCCGGCCCGGTCGAACTGCCGGGCGAAAGCCCGCTCCAGGGCGGGCAGGTCCGGCAGCGGCGTGCCGGTCAGGGCCAGGGCCAGCAGCCCTTCGGCAACTTCCGGCCGGGCCACGAACCGGCGCAGGATGTCCTCCAGGCGGCGCCGGTCATCAGGCGTCAGGTCGGTGGCCACCTCTTCCAGCATCGCCCGGAAGGCAGTTTCGTAGCCCCTCTGCAGGGCGCGTTGGGCCGGCTCGCCCAGGGCCTGTGCCTTCAGCCGCGCCGCGCCGGCCTTGAGCAGGTCGTAGGCCAGGCCGGCGGCCAGGTTGATCAGAAACTCCCCAAGCAGGGCCATCGTGCGCTACTCCGCGAACGGAGCACGAATACACGAATGAAGGACCGCTCTACCCCCATCCCAGGAGCCCCACCAGCAGGGCGGCTCCGCTGCCGGCCACGGCGCTCAGGAAGTTCACCACGTCGTTGTTCAGCCAGCGCCAGCCCCGCAGGCGGTGGGTGCGCCGACCGCAGCGGTGGACCTTCTGCTCCGTCTCCTTTTGGCAGCGATCGCAGTAGTAGACGGCCTGGACCGTGGCCCCCAGCAGGCTGTCCACGACCGTTCCCACCAGCCCGCCGACCACGCCGGCCGGCACGATGAAGACGTCGTTCCAGAGGCCCGGCCTGTTCCCCAGGGCCGAGCCGGCGATCTGGAAGAGGAGCATCGTCAGGCCGATGAAGAGGGAGCCGCTCAGCGCGGCCAGCGTGCCCAGCCGGCTCACCGCGCCGGAGGTCCCCACGGGCACCGGCTGCCCCGTGGTGATCAGGCGGGGCCGCTGCGGGCTGAGCACCCCGACCTCGGTGGCCCAGGTGTCGGCGGTGACCGCCGCCATCGCTCCGGTGAAGGCGGCCCAGAGGAGCCGCCCTCCGCCGCCGAAGGCGTAGGCCAGGGCCAGGATCGCTCCCCAGCCGCCGTTGGCCAGGGCCTGCCCCAGGTCCCGCCGGTGGCCCTTGGCGAATTTCTCCGCCAGGGTCTCCTTCTCCGCCTCCCGGTAGCGGGAGAGCAGGCTGGAGGAGACGAAGAAGGCGATGAGCAGCAACCCCCAACTCCAGCCGCCGAAGCCGAAGATCACCGTCCCGGTGAGGATGGCTCCCAGGACACCGCTCAACGACAGCGCCTCGGCCCGGTAGCCGGCCAGTCCGATGGCGCTGCTGAGCACCATACCGATCAGGAGACGAAATAGGTCCATCGTGCGACGCTCACTTCTCCGGGGCTTCGGGGCCCAACAGCCGTTCCCGCACCTGCCGGGGGGAGAGACCCCGCACCCGCACCACCTTCCGGCGTCCTCGGTGGCCGGCGACGATCTCCACTTGCTGCCGGCGCAGGCCCAGCCGCTCGGCCAGGAAGGTCCGCAGCGCCTCGTTGGCCTTTCCTTCCACAGGGGGGGCGGCCACCCGAACCTTCAGGGCCTCCCCCTGGACTCCCATCACTTCGCTCCGCTTCGCCCGGGGCACCACCCGCACGGCGAAGCAGGCTCCCTCCCCATCGGCTACAACGGTCCAAGCGCCCGTTTCCATCCTCACTTACCTCACTTGCCCTCCGCTCTCCCCGCTCAGCGGCGGACCGCCAGCCCTTCCAGGAAGAGGCAGTGTTCCCGAAAGCCGAGCCGCCGGTAGATGCGGATGGCCGGCGCGTTGTCCCGGGCCACGTTGAGCACCACGTCTTGGATACCCCGTTTTAGCAGTTCGGCGACGACGGCGCTGGTGGCCGCCGTGGCGTATCCCCGCCCCCGGTACTCGGGCGCGGTGAAGACGTTGCCCACGGCTGCGACGCGATAGGTGGGGCTGACCAAGTGGGTGCCGGCCGCCGAGACCAGACGGCCGTGAAGGCGGACGCCGTAGAAGACGCCGGTGGCGACCTGGGTGGGGCTGAAGGCGTCGGCCCCGCCCAGGGCGTAGAGCTGCTCCAACTGAGGCACGGCGATGGGCCCCAGCGGGACGACGTCGGGGTGGGAGACCGGGCGGAAGTCGGCCGGCCGCAGCACCATCCGCCACATCACCTGGGGGGGATCGGCCCGGTAGAAGGCCCGGATGGCCGGCCAGTGCTCCTGCAGACAGGTCAGGTAGACCCGACGGGGACGGAGGATCATCCGCAGGATGGCGGGGAGACCGTCCGGCTCTCCCATCAGGAAGAGCACCGGCGGGTCCAGCCCCCGGTAGTGGAGGGCCAAGGTCTCCAGCCGGTCACCCCGGACGGCGCCGGCCCAGTCGCTCAGCTCGAAGGGACCGGCCTCGAGGTCGCCGATGGCGTAGGCGGCGTAGAGGCGGTCTTGCTCCAGGAAGGCCAGGATCTCGCCCTTATCGGTCAACCGCCGGGGGTGCCACATGGGGACGTGTTGCGCGTTACGTATCGTGGGTCAGGAGGGCGTCCAGGGCTCCGCCGTCGTCGAAGTGCTGGCGGAAGCGGGCGACGAACTCCTCCAGCGTGTAGCGGTGGTTCTGGGTGCCGGCCTGCTCCAGGACGTAGGTGGCGGCCACGCTCCCCATCCGCCCGGCGATCTCCCAGGGCAGGTTCAACGCCATCCCCTTGATGAGGCCGGCCCGGTAGGCGTCCCCCACCCCGGTGGGGTCCACGACGGTGGTGGGGGGGACCGGTGGGATCTCCAGCCGCCCCTTCCGGGTGATGATGCTGGAACCCTGCTCACCCCGGGTGATGACCAGCACCTCGGTGCATTCCAGCACATCCTCTTCGGCGAGCCCCGTCTTCTCCCGGATCAGCTCGAACTCGTAGTCGTTGACGGTCAGGATGCGGGCCCCCTCGATGCCGGTCCGCAGGGCTTCCGGGGAGAGGCGGACGATCTGCTGGCTGGGATCGTAGAGGTAGGGCAGCCCCAGGTCCCGACACTCCTCCACGTAGCGCTCCATCGCCCGGGGGTCGTTGGGGGAGATGACCACCAGGTCCACAGGCCCCAGGTTGTTCTCTCGGAAGGAGAGGGTGTGGGCATAGGCCATCGCCCCCGTGTAGAAGCTGGCGATCTGGTTGTTGGCCCGGTCGGTGCTGACGAAGAAGGAGGCAGTGAATTCGCCGGGGATCTCGACGATGGCCGAGGTGTCCACGCCGTGGGCCTCCAGCCAGGCCCGGTACTCGGCGAAGTCCTCGCCGGCCGTGGCCATCACCTTGGGGCGTTCACCCAGCAGGGCCAGGTTGTAGGCGATGTTGGTGGCGCAGCCGCCCCGCTGCTTCCGCATCGAGTCCACCAGGAAGCTGAGGCTCAGCCGTTCGATCCGGTCCGGCAGGATGTGCTCCTTGAAGTAGCCGGGGAAGGACATAATGTAGTCGTAAGCGATGGAGCCGGTGATCACCACCTTCATGGCTCATCCCTCCTCCTGGTTCCGGGACATCCGTTCCAGGAACTTCGAGACGTCTTGCAGGAACTCGTCGAAGTCGTTAAGAGTTTATATGCGGTGATTACCCACAAGTGAGCGAGAGAGTGGTCCGTAGCAGGCCGTCCACGAATTTCTCACCAATGCACGAATGAGGCGGTCCTTAATTCGTGTATTCGTGCCCCATTCGTGGACGGCTAGCCTCCCTATCTCCAAAGATATGGGCAATCACCGGTTTATATCCCCCTGCCGGAGTCGCTCGGCCATATAGCGGTAGTAACGGTCTCGAACCGGCTTAAAATCGCAGTAGTTACCTATCCGGTTCCGCCACCGGTTGGGAAACGGCTTTCGTTCCTCGGAATCCATTATGCAATCTACCCGATCAGGCGCTCGCGGAGGATGACCCAAAGGGCTCGCAGGCCGTCGCGGAAGGCCCGGATCTTCTTCCCCTCCTCGACCGTCCGGGGCTTGTAGGAGATGGGCACTTCGACGATGTCGTGGCCGGCCTTGAGCAGCTTGCAGGGCAGTTCAAAGTCCAGGTCGAAGCCGGAGCCGCGCAGGTTCAACGAACGCAGCACGTCCAGCCGCACCATCTTGGTCCCCACCGCCACGTCGGTCAGCCGGCCCCCGAAAAGCCAGTTGGTCAGCGCCGTCAGGAAGACGACGCCCCAGTAGTTCTTGGCGTAGCGGTAGATGGCCCGCCCGCCCAGACGGCGCGATCCGAAGACGGCCACGGTGTGGGTGGGGTTGATCTTCTCCAGCAGCAGCGGCAAATCCGCCGGGTCATACTCCAGGTCGGCGTCCTGGATGACCAGGTAGTCGCCGGTGGCGTGGGCGATGCCGGTGCGAACGGAGGCCCCCTTGCCCAAATTGCGGGGGTGGTAGATCACCCGCACCTCCGGCCCTTCCACGGACCGGAGCAGTTCTCGGGTCCCGTCGGTGGAGAAGTTGTCCACGACCAGGATTTCCTTCTCCCAGCCCTCTCCCAGGTCCACGGCGCGGACTCGGTCCAGGACGGTGAGGATGGTCTTGCGTTCGTTGTAGACACAGATCAGGATGGTGAGTTTCATCGAGATGTGCCCCGTGTCGCGTGCTACGGGTTGCGGGTTTGCCCCTATCCGAAGCGGCGGAAGAAGTCGGCGAAGGTGGCGAGCATGTAGTCCAGACGGGCCTCGTCCAGGCCGGGGTAGACGCCGACGAAGAAGGCGTTGCGCATCACCCGGTCGGTGTTGGGCAGGTCGCCTACGATCCGGTGGCGGATGTGGCGGTAGGCCGGCTGCTTCAGGATGTTGCCGGCGAAGAGGAGCCGGGTTTCGATGTTGCGGGACTCCAGGAAGCGGGTCAGGTCCTCCCGCCGGAAGGGCGCTCCTTCGCGCACCAGCAGAGGGAAGGCGAACCAAGAGGGGTCGGCTTTGGGGTGCCAGGTGGGCAGGAGCAAGTACTCCTCGTAGGGCTTGAGCCCTTCGTAGAGCCGGCGGAAGTTGCGCTTGCGGGCGGCGATGAAGTTGGGGAGCTTCTGCAGTTGGGCCACCCCGATGGCCGCTTGGAGGTCGGTCATCTTCAGGTTGTAGCCGATCTCGGTGAAGAGGTAACGGTGGTCGTAGGTCGTGCCCAGGGCCTCAATCTTCCACTCGAAGCGGCGACCGCAGACGCCGTCGGGCGGGTTCCGGTAGCCGCACCAGCAGTCCCGCCCCCAGTCACGCACCGTGCGGGCGATCTTGCCCAGGCGCGGGCGGTTGGTGAAGACGGCCCCTCCCTCGCCGGTGGTGATGTGGTGGGCCGGGTAGAAGCTGAGGGTGCCGAAATGGCCAAAGGTGCCGACCATCTGGCCGTCGAAGGTGGACCCCAGGGCGTCGCAGGCATCTTCGATCAGGTAGAGGTCGTGCCGGCGGACGAACTCGACGATGAGGTCCATTGGAGCCGGGTTGCCCAGCGTGTGGGCGAAGAAGACGGCCCGGGTGCGGGGGGAGAGGGCGGCTTCCAACTGCTCCACGTCCAGGTTGTAGGTGCCGATCTCGCAGTCCACGAAGACGGGGACCAGGTTGTTCTGGACCAGGGGAGCGATGGTGGTGGGGAAGGCCATCGCCGGCGTGATCACCTCGTCGCCGGGCTGCAGGGGCCGCTCCAGCCGCGAGGAGGTGAGGGCGGTGATGGCGACCAGGTTGGCCGAGGAGCCGGAGTTGACGGGGATCACGTCCCGCACCCCCAGGAAGGCTTTCAATCCCTGCTCGAAGGCCTGGGAGAAGCGGCCAAAGGTGAGCCAGAAATCGAGCACCGCGTCCACGGCGTGGACCAGTTCGTCTTCGTCGAAGACGCGGCCGGCGTAGTGGACCCGGGTTTCGCCGGGCACGAAGGGGCGCGGGGCGTGGGCGATCCGGGTGTAGTGGGCCACCAGGTCGAGGATCTGCCGGCGCAGGATTTCCTTCTGCTGGTCCGCCGGTAGCTCCTCGAGGGCCTCGACGATCTGGGCCGTACCGAGTCTCTCAAGCGTTGTAATCATCGTCTCTCCTAAGCGTACAAATATCGTCTACGTTTACTTCTGGAGAAGGTCTCGCATCCGAGGCGATCCGTTTCAAGTGGGCCAGCCAATGAGCTTTCTCGGCGATCAGGTCTTCCCACCGCATAGCGTCTTCTTCCAAGGGGTAAGAGAAAGGGTCTCCCAATTCTCCCTCCTGCAAGCGGCGTTGGAATTCTTCAAACGACATACCATACTTCATCTCCAACTCCAGGATCTCCCGCTCGCAGGCTTCCAGGTAGCGCCGGCTCTCATTGTAAACCAGTCGGGCGATCTTGTGCCCCACCGTATCCCCTTCGAGGGCGTCCAGGACCTCCTGGACTGCGGGTGACAGCTCCAGAGTAATGACTTGCTTTTCCCTTTCCATACCCCTACCCCTCCAATGATATCCGAGCCTGCTCTACCGTTTTGGGCAATCCTTGTTCCAATCCCACGCGGGCTTGCCAGCCGGTGAGTTGGGTCGTCCGTCGGGCATCGGCCCGCAGGTCCCAGAGGGTGCCCGGACGGGGGGGCAACGCGCCGATCTGAGGACGCCCCGGTCCGCCCACCAACTCGTAGATGCGGGTCACCACCTCGCCTATGGGCGTGGAGATGCCCGTGCCCAGGTCCAGGCTCTCCCCCCCGATCCCGGGCGCGGTGGCAGCCACCAGGAATCCTTCCACCACGTCGTCAATGTAGATGAAGTCGCGCCGCTGCTCCCCCGGCGTGGTGGGGAAGTCACGCCCCTCCAGGGCTGCCTGCAACGCAGCGGCCACCAGGGCGGGCGGCCGTTGGCCCGGCCCGTAGGTGTTGAAGGGCCGCACGACCACCAGGGGGAGCCCGTAAGCCCGATGGTAGACCCGGGCAAAAGCCCAGGCAGCCACCTTGGAGGCCGCGTAGACGTTGGGAGGGTCCAGCCCCTCGACGCCGCGCCGCTCCCCGTACTCGTAGGCAGTGCCGGCCAGGACCACCCGGCTCACGTCTTCCCCCGACGCCTGGAGCCGGCGCAGGGCCCGCAGCAGGTGAAGGGTTCCCCGCAGGTTCACCGCCAGCGCCAGGTCCTCGTCCACCCAGGGCTCGGTGGCGCCCACCGCCGCCAGGTGGAAGACGAAACGGGGCCTCGTCGCTTCCACCGCCCGGGCCACGGCCTCGCCATCCTGGATCTCCCCCCAATGGACGCCCAAGGGAGACCAGGGCAGCGGTTTGGAGGCGTGGTGAGGCCGGAGGAAGAGGGTCACCTGAGCCCCCAAGGCGATCAGCCGTTGGGTCAGCGCCCGACCGATGAAGCCGGTTGCGCCGGTGACCAGGATCGGTTGGTTCCGTAGGAGTGAGAAGGTAGCCCTCACCGTTTGGCCTTGCCTATCCGTCTGGACTCTTCAACAGGATGATCGTCTCGTAGTAGTCGTCTAATGATCTGGGTCTGGCGTTCCTGTTTAGCTTGACGAGTTGCACGTCGTGCAAACCTTCCACTTCAAAACCGGCCTGCCGGGCTTCTTCTGCCAGGATCAGTGCAGACTGCACCGTGTACAGCGCCTTGCGTGTCGAAAACTGGTAAAAGGTGCTTTGCTTTCCTGAGATCACGACGCAGTATCCTCCGGGTGATAGGACACGACGCATCTCGGCAAAGGCCCGACGCATATCCAAGAAGTACCGTGCCGTCGGCTTTGCTTTGATCGCCCGCAACTCATCCCGGAGTAGCCATTCTACGATGTCCCGCTCTCGTTCCGAGAGGCTCTCGAGGTCTATGCCATCCCCACTCATTGAACCTATAGACCCGTCGGCCAAGCTGTCAACCTCTTCGTGGGTTGTCATCCCTAGGGCAATCAACGAGGGGGCACGGGCCTTGGCGTAGCTCTCTCGACCACTGGACGCAGGTAGATAAGGAGGAGAAGTCATCAGAATATCGAACCCTCCCGAGCGGCTGGGTATATGCCTGGCGTCCCCCCGTACAACCTGGGCATCCGCGAATTCCAGATGGATCGTCTGACGCAGCCATTCAGACGTCGCAGCCACTTTGACGTATCGCGCCAGCGACTTGCTGAAAATCTGGGCGATAGAGGGTTTGGCAAAAGTGAGAGAGAAACGTCCAACGCCGGTTCCCAAAAAGCGCATTCGAATCTTGCGCGCGATGGCGTCCGACATAAGCACCCGAAATAAGCCTGCTACTTGGGGGTCACACCTGGCAACTACCGATTGGACCCCCCTAATCTCTTGTTGCAATCCGGCTGCCACGCGGGCCGTCATTTTCCGGTTCTTCATCAACCAACCGGGGAATTTTATCGCCGGTGCCTTTCCGACCTCGTGAAGCGGCTCGTCAAACAGCGCGAGTTGCCCTGTGGTTTGAGCCTCTAGAGCCTGCATAGCCTGGGCCGATTCCTCGGCCAGCAATCTGCTGTCAATCTGTACGGCCTCAAGCTTGGCTTTGGCAATCAGTACCGAGAGAGGGTCAATGTCGACTCCTAGGCTAGGGATTCCCAAGGTTGCGGCCTCAAGCAGGGTGGTACCGCTTCCCACGAAGTTGTCTATGACCCGATGTGATCCGTCCCCAAGACGTTGCGTACAGATGTTCAGGATTGAACGGACCAGCCGGGGGAAGAACTTGGCCTTGTAGTAGTGTATGTCGTGAGATAGGTGAGACGTGGTGGATCGGGCGGAGAGGGCTGCTTCGGCCAAGCTTTTTGCGTGCCGAGCGTCTGTTCTGCCTAGCAAAGCATCTAAGACGGCGCTCAGATTTTGCTTCGTCTCTATCCTCCCCTTTGACCGCCTGGCTACGACTTGAGAGAACTCGAAGAGCGCGTAATGGGGAATCGCTTCAATGATGAGGGAATCTTCGTTAGAATGGCAAGCGAGCACCGGCCCAAGAACCTCTTCAAGTTCGTTCAAGAGCTCCAACGCCTCGGCAGTTCTCGCTGTGACACAATAGATGCGCTGAACGAATGAGAGGCGGCGGATCAGGTCGGGGAGGGTCGTTAAAGGCCCTTCTGCCACATAAGCCTGTATCCCGTTTTCGCGGACGTTCAAGTCCAACCGTCCAAACCCACGCAGCCTTCTGAGCCCGGGGATGTCCTGGGTTACGCTCTTGATGTCTGCTACGCCCCGCACGCCGGCAAGCGAAAAAGCCTCGACCTCCATCCGGGCGAGCAGGAGATCCCCTTCCAGAGCGATGTTCCGCCTCAGTTTGAGGACGAATCGGGCCTGTTGACCTGCCATTCACACCGTCCTTATGGACATCAGCCTCGCATCCGGTGGCTGCACCGGCCTTCGCCCTGTGTCTTAAAAATCAAAGGTGCTTCTGACCCACGAGTCGCGTGCTATGATCTCTGTCAGTGCGATAATTCCATCGAACAGATTGAACAGCTTGGTCTCCGGTGGCAACTCTCCGGCTCTTGTCACTTCGCCGGTCTCATCCCGGGTCCAGATGATGTCTTTGAGGGAAGCCAAGTACTCCTCGAAATGCCTGACTGCGTGGATGTTTGAGATGATGCCGACCTTGTAAGCGAATGTGCGCGACGGTTTCCCATCGGCACCGAGCTTGAGAGCTTGATAAGTGGCCTTCTTCAGGTCATCGGTCCTGTCCATCCCCGCGCTGGTTTTGCTGTCGGACACGGACTCGAAGCCTTTCCCTGTCCTTCTTCGCGGCCAGTCATCTGGCCGTGGACGGGGGTGGCCACAAGCATTTGTAAGCCAGTAAATTGCGCTCCGGCTCCGCTCCCCGTAATCGTGAAGCGCCGCTTCCCAAAAGCGAAAGTACGCTTCCAAAAATGAGGGGTCCCTCTCGATCAAGTCCCGTAATGCTCGGAATGCCCAGTCCGTGTCTTGCTCGTCTCTCTTCTCGCCCAGGATGTACTTTCTTCCCAACCACGACTGTATCTCCGGGTTGTACACGGGCAGGAGGAGATCCATTGAGGCCCCAAATAGTTGCGAGAAGTCCGTTTCTCTATGGTCAGAAGGCCTCGCCCCCCTCTCCGTCTCCACGGTCAACGGTTGGGACCCGGCAGCGAGGGGGAGGGTGACCAGGGGAGCAGCTTTGATCTCTGCGAACATAACGGCCGGAGGAGTTACGGATCGGTCAACGAAAACGGCGTCTACCGGTTCAGCCCCCTTCAGTACCCGGACCCCTGATCTCTTTCGCGCAAGCAGTTCCTGCAAGAAGATAAGCAGGAGTCGTGCCGCTTGTGCTCCTATGGTACCGGACCGTGGTTTGTTGGCTTTGTGATACACGAACTTTCCACGAAGCACACACCGTGGGCAGACGTTGGTGTAGGGGTAGAATATGGTAGGACTATCGGCAGGATCAGGGCAGTATACCCAGCCAACGTGAGCGACTCGGGAATAGTACTCTGCCGCCACTACCAGATCGAATGCCGCTGCCAGGAGAGTTCGCCTCGACGCTTCGATAAGGTCTTTGCTGTAGATCACGTCTAACAGGGCTCTGATCAGCCCTATTTCGGCCGGCTCGCTTGAAACGGGGCTGGCTGAGGCCACCAATGCAGCCAGCCACCGATCGCCTTTCCAAGAGTCTGAGGAGCCGGAAGGGGCCTTTTGCTCAGGCATCGTGATCTCCGTAGGTCTCACAACGGGGGCTACTCTGGCGTACCTTCCACACCGCCCACGGGGCACCCTCCCGCCACAGCCGGTCCAGCTCGATGGCTTCCTTGAAAGTGTCCATCGAACGCCAGAAGCCCCGATGACGGTAGACCATCAACTGGCCGTCGGCGGCGAGGCGGGGCAGCGTCTCCCGCTCCAGGTCTACGTCATCCCCAGGACCGATGTAGTCCAACACCCCCCGCTGAAAGACGAAGAAGCCCCCGTTGACCCAGTGGTCGAGACGGGGTTTCTCCCGCACGCCGACGACGCGCCCGTCGGCATCTGCTTCCAGGAGGCCGTACTGCGAGCGGGGTTGAATCCCGGTCACCGTGGCCAGCCGGCCATGCTCCCGATGAAAAGCCAGCAGCGCGTCCAGGTCAATGTCGGCTACGCCGTCCCCATAGGTGACGAAGAAGGTCTCCCCTTCGACGTAGTGGGCGACCCGGCGGATGCGCGAGGCTTTGTTGGTGCGCAGCCCGGTGTCGGCCAACGTCACCCGCCAGGCCCGCTCATCGGAGGGCTGGTGGTAGGTGATCCGCCGGCTGTCCCCCAGCCAGAGGGTGAAATCGCGCGTCATCGCCTCGTATTCGAGGAAGTACCGCTTCACCGCATCGGCCTGGTAGCCCAAGGCCAGGATGAAGTGGGTGTGACCATAGGTGGCGAAGATCTTCATCACGTGCCAGAGGATGGGCCGGCCCCCGATCTCCACCAGTTCCTTCTTCGTCGGCGTCCCGCTCCGCATGCGGGTTCCCTGTCCCCCGCACAGGATGACCACCGACAGGCCCATCACGCCTCCTGCTCTCCCAGCACCATCCGCCGCAAGCTCAGGTCGAAGGGCGGGTAGGCGATGCCGTTCTCGGTGACAATGCCGGTCACGTAACGATGGGGGGTGACGTCGAAAGCGGGGTTGGCTACGGGGATGCCCTCGGGAGCGATGGGCCGGCCATCGGCCGTCCGCAGCCCCACCACCTCCTCGGCCCCCCGCTCCTCGATGGGGATCTCGTCCCCCGTCGCCAGGGAAAGGTCTATCGTCGAGGTGGGCACGCAGGGGTAGAAGGGGATGCCGTTCTCCCGGGCCACGACGGCCAGCTTGTAGGTGCCGATCTTGTTGGCGACATCGCCGTTGGCCGCCACCCGGTCGGCGCCCACCAGCACCAGGTCCACCTGACCGGTGCGCATAAAGTGGCCGGCCGCGTTGTCGGCGATGAGGGTGAAGGGGATGCCCAACCGCTGGAGCTCCCAGGTGGTCAGCCGGGCCCCCTGGAGGCGGGGACGGGTCTCGTCCACCAGGACGTGGATCCGCTTGCCCTGCTCGTGGGCGGTGCGGATGACGCCCAAGGCGGTGCCGTAGTCCACCGTGGCCAGCGCGCCGGTGTTGCAGTGGTGCAGGATGGTATCCCCATCCCGGATCAGGGTGGCTCCGTGTCGGCCCAACCGCTGGTTCACCTCCACGTCTTCGTCGGCGATGCGCTGGGCTTCCTCGACAAGGGCCTGACGGAGCCGGTCCACCGTGTCGAGGGATTCATCGGCGGCCCGCTGCAGGAGGCGGTCCACCGCCCAAGCCAGGTTGACCGCCGTAGGACGAGCCTCCTTCAGCCGCTGGGCCGCTTCCTCCAGGTCGCGCAGGAGTTGCGGACGGTCGCGGGCCTGGCTCTGGAGCGCGGCCAGGGCCATGCCGAAGCCGGCCGCCGCCCCGATGGCCGGCGCCCCGCGCACCACCATCGTACGGATCGCCTCGGCCACTTCCCGGTAGTCGGTGTAGCGGTTGACGACGAAATCGGCCGGCAAGAGGCGCTGATCAATCATCCGCACGCCGCTGCCGTCCCACTCTACCGTTCGCATAAGCCCTCCCCTCTCTGTTGGTCGGGTGGTCGGGTAGTCCTTGGTCCAGGGGTCGGCCGGCCCTTGGACAGCGGGACCTTCCGACCATCTCGATACCCGGCCATCCGATCCTTCGACTACCTTCCAAAAAAAACGCTCTCGACGGCAGAGAGCGAAGACCGCGTGGGCAACAGCGGTATGGTAGCACAGGTGGGCCGGTTTGTCAAAGCCGACCGCCGACGGAGGGCCGAGGTCCGGGGGCCGAGGACTAAGGACCGAGGACCAAGGACTGCATAGCCGACCGCCGACCGAGGGCCGAGAGCTAAGGACCGAGGACCAAGGACTGGGGACTGAGGACTACCTTGACCACCTGGTAGATGACGATCCCGGCGGCCAGGGAGACGAAGAGGAGCAGGAGGATGTTGAGCAGGGTCCAACGCCAGCTCTGGGTCTCCTGCCGGATCGTGGCGACCGTGGCCATGCAGGGGATGAAGAGCATCTCCACGACGAGGAAGGCCAGCGCGGAGGAGGCGGGAACGGTGGCCGCCATCGTCTCGGCCAGACCAACGGCCTCCCGGCCCGTGCCGTAGAGGACACCCAGAGCGGCGATGGCGTTCTCCTTGGCAACAAAGCTGGCCAGCAGCGCCACCACCATCCGCCAGTCCATCCCCATCAAGCGGCCCAGAGGGGCGAGCCCCCGTCCCACCCAGGCCAGGACGCTCGTCTCCAGCTCCCCTGTGGGCAGGACGGAGAGGGCCCAGACGATGACGGAGATGATAAGGATGATGCTGCCGGCCTTGCGCAGGAAGGCGGTGGTGTGTTGCCAGACCTGGAGCCCGATGGTCCGGGCGTTGGGGATGTGGTAGAGGGGAAGTTCCATAATGAACGCGGTGTGGACGCCTTTGAAGAGGATCCGATTGAGCAGCACCCCGCCCACGGCCAGCACCGCCAGGTTGATCGCCACCAGCCCCCAGGCGACGAGGGCGGCCTGCCGTCCAAAGAAGGCCGGCGTCAGGAAGACGACGACGGCCATGCGGGCGGTGCAGGGCACCAGCGGGGCCAGTTGGATGGTGAGCAGCCGGGCCCGCCGATCCTCGATGATGCGGGCGCCCATCACGGCGGGCACGTTGCAGCCAAAGCCGAGGAAGAGGGGCAGGAAGGACTTGCCGTGCAACCCCATCAGGTGCATAAAGCGGTCCATCACGTAGGCTGCCCGTGCCATATAGCCCACATCCTCCAGCAGGCCGAAGAGGGCGAAGAAGAGGATGAGGATGGGCAGGAAGGTGAGCACCGTCCCCGCCCCACCCAGCACGCCGTCGGCCAGGAGGCCAACCAGCCAGACGGGCGCTCTCTGAAGCCTGGCCCGCACCACGGCGGCCCCCGCCTGGACGACGTGGACGTCCAACCAGTCCTGGATCGGTGTGCCGATGGTGTAGGTGAGCCAAAAGGCCGCCCCCATAATGACCAAGAGGAGCAGGAAGCCCCAAAGAGGATGGGTGGCCACCTGGTCCAGCCGGTCGGTGAGGGTGATCTGTCCGGCACGGGGGCGGGTGACAGCGGCGCGAATCATCCGGGCGATCCAGTCGTAGCGTCCCCCGGCCACCGCCAGGATGGCGTCCTCGTGCTGCCGGAGCAGCCTGTCCACCTGGTCCCACCGATCCGGGGGGAGCTGCCGGCGCATCATCTCGGTGATCTCACTGTCCCCCTCCAGCAGCTTGAGGGCCACCCAGGTCTCGGGGTAGGGCTCCGGCACGTAGCCGTGGATCAGCCGCCCCAGTTCGTCCAACACCTCCCGATGGTCGGCCCGGATCTCCGGCGGACAGGGGTGGAGAGGGATCTGGCCTCGCACCACCGCATCCACCGTTTCCATCAGCTCCCGCAGCCCCTGGTTCTTCGAGGCGACCATCGGGACGACGGGCAACCCCAGGGCAGCTTGGAGGACGTGAGGCTCGATCCGCATCCCCTGCATCTCGGCCACATCCACCATGTTGAGCCCCACCACCACCGGTACAGGCAGGCAGAGGAGTTCGGCCACCAGGTAGAGGTTGCGCTCCAGGGAGGCGGCGTCCACGATGGCCACCACCACGTCGGGCCGCTCCCGGATGATGAAGTCGCGGGCGATCCGCTCCTCCGGCGAGTTGGCCGTCAGGCTATAGGTGCCCGGCAGGTCCACGATGCGCACGAGAAAGCCGTTGTGGTGGTACGTCCCCACCTTCTGCTCAATGGTCTTGCCCGGCCAGTTGCCCACGTGCTGGTTCAGACCGGTCAGCATGTTGAAGATGGTAGACTTGCCCACGTTGGGCTGGCCGGCCAGGGCAACCGTGATCACCCGTTGTCCCTCGGCCAGATGCTCGGCGGTCTTCTGCTCGGTCAGCGAGAGGTCGGTCGTCGTCGCGTGGCAATGCATAGGGCTCACTCCCGATTGCCGTCAGCGCTGGGACTGACAAAAATGCGCCGGGCCTCCCCCAGGCCCAGCGCAATCCGCGTATCCCGAACCTGGACGATCAGCGGTCCCCGGCCTGGATTTCGCACCATCAGGACCTCGGTACCCGGCGTGAAGCCCAGGACGGCCAGACGACTGATAAAGCGGTGGCCGCCCTGCAGTTCCCGAACGATGCCCCGTTGGCCGGCGGGCAAGCCGTTCAAAGCGATGGTCTTCGATCCTCCCATACCCTTTGTCGCCTCCTTCCAGCGGTGATCGGTCATCTTGATGGCAGAGACGTGGGGCAGGCTTTGGGATCCGCCAGCAGTCCGACAACAGGGGAAGGCTGCTCCACGACGATCTCACGTTGGTGACCTGAGCTCTTTATTGCCAACGATTTGCAATTGCGATTATACCACGGGCCAGACAAAGGGACAAGTCCTGTCGCCTGCTATCCCTTCAGCCTCCGGTAGACGGCCATCGTCTCCTCGGCGGCCCGCTCCCAGGAAAAGCGAGCCGCCTGAGCCAGCCCCTGCTTCCGCATCGCTGCCTGGGCGTCGCCGTCCTGCCAGACGGCCCCGATGGCAGCGGCCATCGCCTCAACGTCGTTGGGGTCGAAGTAGCGGGCTGCCGCCCCCCCCACCTCCGGGAGGCTACCGCTCCGGCTGCAGACCACGGGGGTGCCACAGGCCATCGCCTCCAGGACGGGAAGGCCGAAGCCCTCGTAGAGGGAAGGGACGACACAGAGAGTGGCCGCGCTGTAGAGGGCTGGCAGCGCTTCATCGGGAACGTAGCCCAGCCACCGGACCGCCTCCCGGTGGGGGAAGCGCTCCAGCTTGCGGAAGAAGCCCTCGTAGAGCCACCCCTTGCCTCCGGCGAGCACCAAGTACACATCCTGGCCCTGGCGGCGCAGGAGGGCCAGGGCGTCCAGGAGCCGCTCCAGGTTCTTGCGAGGCTCGATGGTGCCCACGTGGAGCAGGAAGCGGTCGGGCAGGGCGTAGCGGGCCCGGAGGGCGGCAATAGCCTGAGGGGAAGCGGGCCGGAAGTGGGGAGCCGCCGCTTCGTAGACGACGGTGATCCGCTCCGGAGCCACGCCGTAGTGCTGGGTCAGGTCCCGGCGGGTGGCCTGGGAGACGGCGATGATCCGGTCAGCCCGCCGGCAGTAGAGGGGCATCGTCCAGTGAAGGTACCAGTAGTTGAGGGGCTTGTGGAAACGGGGGAAGAGCTCGAAGATCAGGTCGTGAACGGTAAGGACGGTGGGCAGGTTTCGCAAGGGCATCAACAGGTGCTCGGTGGCGTGGTAGAGGGTGGCCCCTGGGAGCAGTCGGTTGAAGGGAACGCGGGCCAGTTGCCCCAGCCAGATGGCCATCCGCCAGGGCTTGTATCCGGCCCGCACCGTCCGGGCCGGCAGGTGTTCTAGGCCCGCCAGGGGCCGGCTTCCCCGACCCCGGTTGTAGAAGAGGGCGAAGGGCGGGGCCTCGTCGGGATGGGTCTGGGCCCAGGCCACGAGGGCGCGGACCAAGCTCTCCGCATAACGGCCCAGACCGGCGCGTCGGTGCACCGCCGCCGAAACGTCAAGGTAGATCATACGTACATACGTGAAAAAACCCCGGTGATTACCCATATCGTTGGAGATAGGGAGACTAGCCGTCCACGAA
>WFUY01000551.1 GCA_015484715.1 Thermoflexales bacterium
CTCCCCGGCATGACGGAGCTGGCGACGAGCTTTATGAGGAGCTGGATGCAGAAGGCCAACATCCCTACCGTCGCCGAAATGGTGGAGATGTGCGTGGAGATGGGGGTCAACCTCCACGCCTGCGCCACGACGATGGGGGTGATGAACGTGGCCCAGGAGGACCTCATCGAAGGGGTCTCCTGCCTGGGAGCTACCGGTTTCCTCGACTTCGCCGCCGAAGCCGATGTCAGCCTCTTCGTCTGACCCACGCGAGATCCTTTACGTCTTACACCCTACATTCCCCGTGTGAGGAGGTGCCCTTTGGACGAGGACAAGAAGATCCTCTATGTCCAGACCCACGGTGTGGACACGCCGGAGCGCAGCGCGACCCCCTTCTTCCTGGCTGCGGCTGCGGCCGCGATGGACATCGAGGCTGGCATCTACTTCACGATGAACGGCCCCACCCTGCTGCGCAAGGGCGTCCCGGAAGAGCTCATCGTGCCCAAGGCCGGTGGGGGCGGCGCTCCCCTGGCCCACTTCATCAAACAGGCCCTCGCCGTCGGGGTCAAACTCTACGTCTGCCAGCCCTCCCTGGACCTGCACGGCCTGACGATGGACGACCTCATTGACGGCGTGGAGATGATCGGCGGAGCGGCCTTCAACGACATGGCCCTGGAAGCGGATGCGGTGGTGGCCTTCTGACGATGGGCCGGGTAGCCATCGTCCGCAACTGCGTCCTGCCCCTGGACCTCTACTACCGGGTCGAAGACCATATCTGGGTCCGCCCGGAGCCCGACGGCAGCGTGACGCTGGGCTTCACCGACGTGGCCCAGACCACGGCCGGCGGGATGCTCCACGTCTCTTACCGTCCCGTGGGCCGCTTCTACCCCCGGGGCAAGGTCGTGGCCTTGGTAGAGAGCGCCAAGTGGCTGGGACCGTTGCGCACCCCCGTCGCCGGCACCCTCATCGCCGTCAACGATGCCCTCCCCCAGGATGCCGGCCTCATCAACCGCAGTCCCTACAACCGGGGTTGGATCGCCCGCTTGCAACCGGAGGACCTGGAGGCCGACCTGAGCCGGCTGATCACCGGCGAGGCCGCCGTCGCCGCCTACGAGGCCCTGATGGCCCAGAAGGGGCTGGACGATTGCGTCCACTGCGAAGGGTTCGAGATGCCGTAGCCGTGACCCTCCCCTGTTGAGGACGATGATCGAAGTGCGTGTCTTCACCCATCCTGTCTGCACAACCTGCCCCACCGCCATTCGCCTGGCCCAGCGCCTGGCCGACGAGAACCCCGACGTCCGGTTGCGCATCGTCAGCCTAGGCAGCGCCCGAGGCCGGGAGGAGGCCAAGGCCGCCCAGGTCCTCTCCGTCCCCACCGTCTTCGTCGGTTCCACCCGCTTCGTCGGCGTTCCCCCCTGGGACGCGATGGTCAAAGCCCTCGCTCAGGCGAGGAGCCGGGCTGGAACGGACATCGGTCAGCGGACTTGAGAACGGATTGAACGGACGGGAAACCACTGCCCCATCAACGGTTTGTCAAAACCCGTTTGATGAGGTATTAGGCTGAGGAGGTGAATCTTGACCGACTGGAACCCCGGCAAGGTTGTGGACAGGTATCCCGACGTTCCTTATGAGGAAAAACAGCGCCTCTTCCTGGAGATCAAAGAGGACCCTCGCTACGAGGACTACCTCTACGGGTGCTACGAGTGTGGTATCTGCGTCTCCGCCTGCCCCTCGGCCCGCTTCTACGACTACAGCCCCCGCGTCATCGCCCAGGCGATGGCCCGCGAGGATGTGGACCGCATCTACGAAATCCTCATCGAGGACATCTGGAATTGCGCCCAGTGCTTCTCCTGCGTCCGCTGCCCCCGCCACAACAACCCCGGCGGCCTGGTCACGCTGATCCGGGAGGTCGCCGTGCGCAACGGCATCCAGGAGACCCGCGATGTCCTCCAGGGCTACAGCCGGGTGATCTACAAGGTGATGCTCAAGGGCAACCAGGTCTCGCCCGACATGCTCCAGCCCGACTTCTTCCCCGACTGGGGGCCCTGGGTGCGGGAGTTCAGCGAGAACATGCAGGTCTGGCGGCAGGCGATCCCTGTGGACACCCTGCGGGGTGTCACCGACGCGGCCTGGCGCACCGATGACAAGACGCTGCGCGAACTCTACACCATCTGGTTCGAGACCGGCAACATCGAGATCATCCAGGAGGTGGACGAAGGGCTCTACGAGCTCCTGGTGGATGTGATGGAAGAAGAGCTGGAGGAATGGGAGGAGGAAGTCTGATGGCGACAGCGAACTTCGTTCCCGTCGAGGAGATCCTGGCCAAGAAATCCCAGCCGGTCCGCCGCGATCCGACCACGGCGCCGACCCACGACCTGCGCGAAGCCCTCTTCGAGTTGGAGGCGAAGGGGGAGTTGATCGTGCAGCGGGTGCCGGAACCCTACATCGAGGTCACCACCAAGTTCGGTCGCACCAAGAAGATCCCCGTCGAGCACACCTGGCACCACAAGTCCTGCGGCCAGTGCGGCCACATCCCCGGCTACTCCACTTCCGTCTTCTGGCTGCACCGCCAGTTCGGGCTGGACTACGTGGACCCCACGGACCAGACCTCGTGCACCGGCTGGAACTACTACGCCTCGGCCACCTCCAACGCCGCCGCCCAGTTGGCCGTGATGTGCCGCAACTTCGCCGCCGCCTACGAGACGGGCTACTACCCCCTCATCCACTGCGGCACCAGCTACGGCCACTACAAGGAGGCCCGTGAGGAGCTGATCCACCACAAGGCGCTGCGGGATGAGGTGCGGCGCATCCTGGACAAGCTGGGCAAGCCCCTCGTCGTCCCTGAAGAGATCGTCCACTACAGCGAGTGGGTGCACGCCATGCGCCACCGCATCGCCGAGCGCCAGATCGTGGACCTGAGCAGCCTGACGGCCTGCGTCCACCCCGCCTGTCACTACTACAAGATCGTGGCCGAGGATGCCATCTACGACCCCGACATCTACGGCGGGCAGCGCACGGCGACGGTCACCGGCCTGCTGGAGACCCTGGGCATCCACGTGGCCGACTACTCCACCTGGTTCGACTGCTGTGGCTTCGGCTTCCGCCACGTCCTGGTCCAGCGGGACTTCACCCGCTCCTTCGCCGTCCTGCGCAAGATCGAGGTGATGAAGAACGAGGTGGACCCCGACCTGGTGGTGACCCACGATACCGGCTGCGTGACGACGCTGGATAAGAGCCAGTTCGCCGCCAAGGCCCACCAGCGCCAGGTCGGCGTGCCCGTCCTCTCCGACGCCCAGGTGGCGGCCCTGGCGATGGGGGCCCACCCCTTCCGCGTCCTTCAGCTTCACTGGCACTCGACCGACTGGCGTCCGATGCTGGAGAAGCTGGGCATTGACTGGCAGCGCCACTGGGAGGAGTTCGAGGCCGACCTGGACGCCATCCGGCGGGGCGAGAAGGCGGGCCTGACCTGGGAGGATGCCGACACGCCCATCGCCGTGGCCGCTTGAGCACCTGTGAAACTGCGCCCATCACGAAGACAGACCGGCAGGAGGGGAGTATGTCTCAAGGCAAGGTGTTGATCATCGGAGGGGGGCCGGCCGGCCTGGAGGCGGCCCGCACGGTGGCCGATCTGGGCTACCCCGTCGTCCTGGTGGAAAAGCGAGACCGCCTCGGCGGCACCCCCGACGCCGTTCACTACGCCCAGCTTACCCACCACTTTCGGGATGCCGGAGAGGTGATGGCCGAGCTGGTCGCCGCCATCACCGACAACCCCAACGTCGAGGTGCTCACCGACAGCCAGGTGGTGGCCTGTGAGGGTGAGGCGGGGAACTTCCGGGTGACGGTGCAGAACGGGGCCGGCCCCAAGACGGTGGAAGCGGGGGCCATCATCGTCGCCACCGGCTTTCAGCACTTCGACCCCGGTCGGGAGACCCAGTACTACAACTACTACTCCTTCCCCGACGTCATCACCATCGCCGACCTGGAGGGGATGCTGAGGGCTCACCAGGTCGTCCGGCCTTCCAACGGGGAGACGCCGGAGCGGATCGCCTTCATCCAGTGCGTCGGCTCCCGGGACCGGCAGATCGGCAACGAGTTCTGCTCCAAGGTCTGCTGCGGCATCGCCAGCAAGCAGGCCATCGAGATCAAGCGGCTCCTGCCCGACAGCCGGGTCTTCATCTTCTACATTGACATGCGGATGTACGGCTACTGGGAGAACGAACTCTACTGGCCGGCCCAGGAACAGTACAAGGTCAACTACATCAAGGGGTTGGTGAGCGAGATCCTGCCCAAGGGAGACCGGCTCCTCATCCGGGGCGAGGACACGACGATGGGCCGGCCAATGGAGGTGACGGTGGACTTGGTGGTCCTCTCCGTCGGGATGGAGCCCAGCACCGGCACCCGGGCGATGGCGGGGCTCCTGGGGCTGGAGCAGAACAAGTACGGCTACATCGCCGCCGGCGGACCGACGGGTGTGGACCCCGTCGCCACCTCCCGGCCCGGCATCTTCGTCGCCGGGGCCGCCGCCGGACCCGCCGACCTGGACGATTCCTTCTCGATGGCCGGGCTGGCCGCCGCCCGGGCCATCGCCACCCTCCGCCGCGCCGGGTGACCCTTCGGCCCTGCCCGGCCCGGACCGATCACCGGCCCGCACGAGCCCTGGGAGCCGCGATGACCTTCGGACAACGGCCCAGCCACATCATCAAACCCAAGACCGGACCCGATGATCCCGAGCTGCTGGAGACGCTCCAGGAGGCCCTGGCCCAGGCCGACGCCGCCGACCTGGTGGCCGTGGCCGACGAACTGGCCGAACGGCACCGCCGCTTCGTCGAGCGGCTAGGGCGGACCAACGGCACGGGGAGGCCGGACCTCTCCCCGGACGATCTGCGCTGGATCGCCCGGTCGGTGACCGCCACCCGGCGGCAGGCCCGGATGCTGACCGATGATCTGAGCCGCCGCCCCGTGGCCTCCCTCGTGGACGATCTCCTCCATGGGACCGGCCCGGCACCGGCCCGGATCGCCCGCTTCGTCGCCCGGCTGGAGGGGCTGGACCCCCGGCTGGGCCTGGAGATGGCCACCGGCCTGCTGCACTACACCGCGCCGGCCGAGCACTGGCTCTGGACCCGCTGGCTGTGGGACCGGACGACCCAGACGGGCATCCTCTCCCTGCTGGCCGGCAGTGTGCGCAACCTCCTGGCCGACGACCTGGCCGAGGGGTACGTCCGTGTGGGCTCGGTCACCGCGATGAGCA
>WFUY01000552.1 GCA_015484715.1 Thermoflexales bacterium
CACCAGGCTGACCAGCAACGCCCCCCAAAAGGCAGCCCAGAACCCCTCCACGTAGAAGCCGGGCGTCAACCAGGCGGCCAGCCGGAAGAGCAGCGCGTTGATGACCAAGACGAAGAGCCCCAACGTCAGCAGCACCAGCGGACAGGTGAGGAGGATGAGCAGGGGGCGCAGGAGGGCATTGACCAGCCCCAGCACCAGGGCCACCACGGCCAAGGAGAGGCCGTTGGTGGCGTAGACGCCGGGGATCAGTTGGGTCGCCACGAAGACGGCCAGGATGTTGATGACCCAGCGGATCAGCAGTTGTCGCACCGGCCCTCCTCACTCCACGAAGATCTCAACCCGCTCGCCATCCTCTTCGTCAATCACGTCCACGATCTTCCCCTCGGCCCCGGAGCGGATCGCCTCCATCACCTCTTCCAGGTCAATGTCGTTAGGGGCGAAGCGAGCGCCCATCCTGAGCCCCACGTTGATCAGCCCCCAGGGCAGGTTGATGTTGACCTTGGACCGGCCCGTGTCCAGGTCGGTCACCCGGACGCGGAACCAGCGGGGCTTCCTGCCCCGACCGCCCGGCCAGCGCTTCTCCCGACGGCGATCTTCCTCCCTCAGGGCTTCCAGCAACTGGGCTCCTTCCTCGGCGGTGATCTGGCCGCTTTCGATCATCTTCAGGATCTGCAACCGTTCTTCTGCTGTTGCCATAGGATACCTCCTAATGGGCTGTATGAGCATCCCGACATCTTCACGCGCCGGTCTTGATGAGCCGCCGAGCGCCCCACGCTATCACCCTATCCCATAACCTCGATGGCGGCTCCTTTCTGAGATACCCCCACTCTCAGGGCCCATCCCATCGCCAGGCCCCCGGCCAGTGTCAGCCCTCCTGCCAGCAAAAAGACCTCTCGCAGTCCCAAGAGCCCACCCAACCAGCCGGCAGCTCCCATAGAGGTCAGGTTGGCTAGGGTGATCGCCATGTCCACCACCGATCCGGCCCGCCCTAGCATCCGCTGAGGGATCTCCTGCTGCATCATAGTCTGCAATCCCGCATTCAGCGGCGGGATTGTCAGGCCGACGAAAGGGATGATCAGGAGCGCCACGGAGTAGCCAGGGGCCATCCCGAAGAGGGCCACCGCGAGCCCCAGCAGGAACATCGCTGTGACTGAGACCCGCAGGGGGGAAAAGCGCTTCCCCAGAGTCCCCATCGCCAGCCCTCCCAGGAGCATCCCACCTCCCTGGGCTGCCTGGAGCCCTCCCAGCGCTTCCGGGGGTGCCTGAAAAGCACGACGGAGGAAGGGGACGAAGAGCACGTTGACCGCTCCCAACCCCAGCATGGCCACACCCAGACCCAGGATGATCCCCTGAAGGAGGCGGCTCTGCAGGACGTACCGCACCCCTTCGGCTAGATCGTGCCAGGCCGGTCGCTGGAGGGCTTCCTTGGAGGCAGGGCGGGTGACCACCCCTCGGATGCTCAACACCAACAAGGCCGAGACCAGGTAGCTGGCACCGTCCACCCCGAAAGCCACGCCTGTTCCCCAGCGGCCCACAACGATACCGGCCAGGATGGGGCCGGAGAGGATCGCCACGGTTCGCCCCACCTGCATCCAACCGTTGGCGGACATCAGGTCCTCCTCCGCCACCAAGGCGGGCAGGAGCGCACCACGGGCGGGGTAGAAGAGGACGCTGAAGGAGGAGATCGAGAAGGCGATCCCGAAGGCCCAGAACAGGTGACCGGGGTCTCGAAGCAAGAGGAAGGCGGGCACCAGGGCAGCACGGGCCAGATCGGAGACGACCATCACCCGACGTCGGTCCCAACGGTCCACCAACGTTCCTGCAAAGATGCCCAGGAGGAGCTGGGGGAGGGCGAAGGCGATCAGCACACCTCCCAGAGCGCGCGCCGAATCGCCCGGGTCTGTGAAGAAGCTGTCAATCCGCACCGCTAGGGCTAGATAGGAAAAGGTATCCCCGGCCCCTGAGATCCACTGGGCCAGCCAAAGCAACAAGAAGTTCCGATTGCGCAGCATAGAACTCATGACGGGCTACTCCCGGATCAATACCAGGCGCATATGGATCAAGGTCTGGACCGCCTCGAAGCCGACCCCCTGCAGCAGGTCGAGCGCCGGCTGGTCTTCGTGGGAGAGGCGGGCGGTGATGGGGTGACCGGGCGCCGAGGTCAGCACGGCCAGGCCCCGGGCGATCAGCGCGGCCTCCACCTGCCCTCGGACCGACGGGGCGACGAGGAGGCGGAGGCGATGGCTCGCCCGCCTCTGCCGACGCACCTCCACGCCCACCGCCGCCAGCAGGCGGTCCCCTTGCTCCCACAGCCACCAGGAGCGACGCCGTCCGCTCAGCCAATCCCCCAGCCGCTCCCAGAGGCCCAGCCGGTAGGGATCGGGACGGACGGGGGCCATCCAGGCGAGGCCGTCCGGCCAGCCCTCTCGGGCCAGATGATAGATGTGGCGCTGATCTGCGGGACGGGCAGGGCGGAGCGGCTGCGATGGCGCGGGGAGGGTATTGGGGGGGGCGTCCGGTGGGCGTTGGAGGAAGATCACCCGCCCCTCCTCCTGGAAGCCCAGCCGCCGGTAGAGGCGCAGGGCGGCCTCGTTGTTGGCCCGCACCTGGAGTCCCACCCACGCGCCACCGTGCTGACGGGCAAAGGTGATGGCCGCTTCCATCAAGGCGGTGCCGATCCCCTGCCGTCGGTAGTCGGGGTGGACGGCCACGTTGCCGATCAGCCAACCCTGCCCGCCGGGACGAGGCAGGCCCGATCCGTAGGGGGGGAAGGGGCGGATGGAGGCGTTGCCCACGATCCGCCCCTCCTCGACCCAGACGAAGCCGGAGAGCACTCCCTCACCGGGGGGCACGACCTGGTTGGTCAGCCAGAGCAAGGGGGAGACCCAGGCCAGCCAACGCATCTCCCGCAACGCCCGCCGGCCGGCCTCGTCCAGTTCATCCCCAAAGGCCAAGGCGATCAGGTCGGCCACGGGCCGCAGGTCGGTGATGGCGCGAAAGGGACGAATTCCGTCGGGGTTCCGACGTCTCCGAGCAGCCTGGGCGACCATCGGCCTACGATCCCATCGCCTCGAGGAGTCGGGCCGCCTCCTCGGCGCTCAGCTTGCCCGCTTCGACCATCCGCAGCACCATCAACCGTTCCTCCTCGGTGACCGGTTCCTCGTCCTGACGGATGCGCACATCCCGCTCCGGGGCGACGTCCTCCTCCCACCATCGCCACTGCCGCTGAGCTGCTCTGGCCCGACGCCGGGCCGCCTTGGCCATCTTCCGGGCGTGGCGTTGAGCGCGTCGGGCGGCCTTCTCCGCCTTGCGCCGCACCTTCCTGGCTTCCCAGCGGCCCAACTGGGCCTGGATCAGCGCATCAATCTCGCTGAGTCGGGCGTCCAACTGGCGTCCGACCTCCGCCATCACCCGCTCGATGGTCTCCTCGATCTCCTCTCCCAAAGTGACGCCGAAAGCGACACCCACGCCCTCGGTGGGGGGAGCGAGGAGCACATCCCCACCGGCCTGGACCTCCAGCGTCGCCTCACCCGTACCGATCCGACCAACCAGGCGATGGCGCTCCGGCTGTTGACGCTCCACGAAGGAGATCGCTTCGTCCTCGATGATCTCGCCTTCTGCCTGCACCGTCACCTGGACGTTGCTCTCCTCGTCCAGGCGGAGGAGCGCATCGCCATCCACCTGGAAGCGATACGTCTTCCCAGCCGTCAACGGGGTGTGGAGCAAAAGGTCGCCTTCTACCTGCTCGACGGCAGCACCGCCTTCCAGGTCTCGGACCACCAGGTCCCCGGCGATCTGCTGGGCAGTCAGGAGCCCCTCCACCTGCTTGAGGATGACGTCGCCGAAGACCTGGCCCAGGGTCAGGTCTCCCTGGACCCGTCGGGCGTGGAGGTCCCCCTGCACCTCATCGGCCGTCGTCGGCCCCACCTGCTTGAGGGTCAGGTCGCCGCGCACCTGGCGCAAGGCCAGCGGCCCCTCCAGACGACGCAGCGTCAGGTTTCCCTCGGCCCGTTCCACGGTCACCGTCGTCCCCTCGGGACAGATAATGGTGCAGCGGGCCTGGAGGCTCAGGGTGAAGGTCTCGCCCTCCCTGCTGACCTCCATCTCCATCGCATTCCCATAGAGCTTGACGACGATCTCCCGTTCCCCTTCCCCCCGAATGGTCAGGTCATCCTCGCTGTGAGCAATGGTCAGGTGGGGGCGAGCCGAAACTTCGAACCGCTGAACGTACATCTTGCCCTCCTGTCTCGAATCCAGAGCCTGCTGTTGGCGGAGAACGGCTCACGCCTTACCGCTGGCGGAGGAGGTTCAACGCCTCCTGGGCTGTGATCTTGCCTTCCTGGAGCATCTGCAACACAGCCATCCTCTCCTCTTGAGGGGGCGGAGCACCCTCTTCCTCGGGGATCTCGTAGCCCAGGGCCCGGATCACCTCCCGCAGGCGGCTGCGGACGGTGGGGTAGGAGAGCCCCAGTTCTTCCTGTACCCGGTTCAGCTTCCCCTCGCAGCGGATGAAGGTCTCGATGAAGTGGAGCTGTTCGGGCGTAAGCTGGTGGAACCGTCCTAGGTCGAAGTGACCTTCGATGCTCGTGTCGCAGTTGCGGCAGTAAAGCCGGGTGACGATCAGGGTCTCCTGACAGACAGGACACCGACCGATGAGAGGGTACACCATGCAGCCTCCTTTCGCCTGCCAGGCCGGCCACCGGATGCGGCCTAGCTCCACGCCCTCAGCCCAGATGGGAACGTCTGGGGCTTCCGACCTGCAAGATTATAGCACGAAAATTGATGTCTGTCAAGGGGGAAACTTAATTTTCTTTGTCGGAATGTGAATATTCTCAAGCTCGTTATTTACTTTCTTAAGGGTGTCTTTCCCTGCGGCTCCGCTTTCCCCATTGTTGCCACCGGATGACGCATCCTGTGGCGGTTCGGAGGATTGCGCATCCGCCAAGAGCGCTGGGAAGCTGGGTTGGGCGTTCAATAGGTCGGCTGGAGGATGGTCACCCATAGGAGCAAACGGCCGTTCGCCCCTATGGACGGGGCCCGGCGATCTACTTCCTACGGGGAGGCCACCAGCCTTTGGAGGGGAGGGAGGGAACAAGGTGATCAGGAGGCCGGCTTCCGCCGGTCACGTGGGGAGAGGTGCCGGTGTCGCCACCAGACCTGCCAGACGCGGAGGGCGGCTTCGATCTTCACCGGGATGGACATCTTGGAACGTCCAATCCGGCGATCCTCGAAGTAGATGGGGATCTCCAATACTCGGAAGCCCAGCTTCTGGGTCACGTAGGCCATCTCGACCTGGAAGACGTAGCCGTTGGAGCGGATGGTCTCCAGGTCAATGGCCTCCAGGACCTCCCGCCGCCAGCATTTGAAGCCGGCGGTGGCATCCTTCACCTTGAGGCCCAGGATGGGGCGGGCGTAGACACTGTTGGCCCACCAGCTCAACAGGTAGCGCCCTAATCCCCACCGCTCGTCCAGCCGGCCCCCTTCCACGTAGCGGGACCCAACGACAACGTCGTATTCCCGGACCTTCTCCAGAAACCGGGGGATGTAGCGGGGGTGATGGGAGAAATCGGCGTCCATCTGGATAATGTAATCAGCGCCCCGGTCCAGGGCCCAGCGGAATCCGGCGCGATAGGCCCGCCCCAACCCCCGAGGGCCGGTCCGGTGGAGGACGTGCACCCGTTCCGGATAGCGACGGGCTAAGCCATCCGCAATGCGCCCCGTCCCGTCGGGGGAGGCATCGTCCACGATCAGCGTCTCTAGCCCTTCGATCTCCAGGGCCAGCAGCGCCGTCACCAGGGGGGTGATGTTCTCGGCTTCGTTGTAGGTGGGGACGACGACGATAGGTTTCACCGCTTGCCCTCCAGGGAGAGTACGGCCAAAGAAAAAAGGGTTTACGCAGGCGACCTGGCCCGGCGCAAACCCTGGCGAGGCAGAGCTAAGGTGCAGCCCTCAGCGCGTCACCGTCTGCGCTTGGATCGCGGCCCGCTTGATGTCCATCGGCGTGGCAAAGGGGCCGTCCTTATCGGTCACCACTCCGACGGCGATGGAGATCTGGGGACGGGAGCTTCGATCGGTCTCCCGATCCTTGAGGGGGTAGAAGTAGTCTATGGCCTGCTCCAGGCGCGATGTCACTTTCTGCTTCAGGTCCTGCACCTTGGCCGGCGTGGTGACCACCAGGAAATCGGCTTCCCCCAAGTGCCCGATGAAGGGGTCCCCATCTCCGATCTCCTTAGCCACATTGCGCATCATCAGGGCCACGGCTCGCAGGACATCGTCGCTGGCCACAAAGCCATAACTATCGCTGAACTCGCGCAGGCCTCGGATTCCCACGGAGAGCAACGCCCACCCCCCCTGCTGGAGGGCTGTCTGGAGGCGTTCATCAATGAGGGGGTCTGTGGGAAGGCCGGTGATGGGGTTCACCAGGGTGCCCAGGCTGGCTCGCCGCAGGGCGTTGCGCACCCGGAGGCGAAGCTCCTGGATGTCGAACGGTTTGGTGATGTAATCCACCGCGCCCAATTCTAGCCCCGTCAGGCGGTCAATCCGTTCCCGGCGTTCGGTGAGAAAGATGATAGGAATGTGCTCAGTGCGACGATGGGATCGGAGCCGACGGCAGACCTCGTACCCGTCAATGTCTGGCAGGCGAATGTCCAGCACGACCAGGTCCGGGATCACCTCCTGGGTCAACCGCAGGGCATCCTCTCCCCAGGCAGCGGAGAGCACCTCATAGCCCTGAGCCTCGAAGTAGGCCGTGAGCATCTCCGCCGTATCCACATCGTCTTCAACCACGAGGATTCGTTGCACCTCTGTCATCGGTTTTTCCTCCACGACAGACGGTGGCTAGCCAATCGGGTCTTTGTAGACCAGGAACTCGCAGCTCTTGTCCCCCACAGCGATGCAGGCAATCTCCTCAACGCGGAACTCCTTGCCTCCACTGGCCCACCGG
Organism: Thermoflexales bacterium; assembly: GCA_015484715.1. Lineage (GTDB taxonomy): Bacteria > Chloroflexota > Anaerolineae > S140-20 > S140-20 > S140-20. The sequence goes on from WFUY01000552.1 coordinate 6,944, forward strand.
AGGCCCTCTTGCAGCAGGCCGACGGCAGCATGGCAGACAGGCTTCTCGGCCTTGCGTCCCCAACAGACAGGGCAGCGCTCGATGATGTAGACGAAGTTCCCATCGCGCTCCTCGACCCGGCTGATCTGGTCGCTGACCTGGGTGAAGACCCGCGCCATAGCCGGCAGCCCCATCTTGAGCTTCATATGAAGGGGGACCATCTTCAAGGCCAGATCACCCACGCCAGCCAGTGCGCCAAAGCCCTGCAACCCTCGAGCAAAGGAGGCCCTGCCAGCCCGGAGTGCCAACCCTCGTCCCCCTCGAGGTCCGTACATATCCTCCAAAGCCTGGTTTAGGGCAGCGTAGTCGGCGAAGTCGAACTCCTTCTCGAGGTTATCCGGGGGGAAGTTATCAATGTACTCGCTCAGGCCGGCCATGTTGAGGATGGCGTTCAAGCCATTCCTCCCCATGATCTCCTCCATCGCCTGCAAATAGATGCGGGCGATCTTATTTGGGTAGTAGTACCCACTCTTCTCCTTAGCCACGCTGTGACCTCCTGCTGCAGTTGTGGGTTCCCAATCGAACTACAGGCTGAAATGGGTGTAAGGCATACCAGCCCTTCCCAGGTCCGTAGCAGGCGCGAGACCCTCCCCCGGCCAGAGGGGACGGCTATGGCAACGCACCGACGCCCGGTGAAGGGCAAATCACTGAGTAGATTACCATAGGTAGAGTTCCTTGTCAAGGTGTGCCCATAACTTTCTAGGGCTTTTCGGTGCTCAAGTCAACCCCCGATTTCCAAGGTCTCCGCGAGGCGTCTTCACCCTGAGATGCCCTCGGACTCGGCTCCTCTCATCACAGCGTCTCCAGATACCGGTCCAGCTCCCACGGGGTAACCTGAATGCGGTAATCGTCCCACTCAGCCCGCTTGGCCCGGGTGAAGACCTGGTAGATGTGCTCCCCTAGTGCCTCCTGGATCACCTCGTCGGCGTCCAGTTCCTTCAGAGCTTCTCCCAACGTCCCCGGCAGCACCTTGATGCCCCGCTGGCGCAGGTCCTCATCGGTGAAGAGATAGACATCCTCGTTCACCGGCTCCGGGGGCGTCATCCCTTTTTCGATCCCGTCCAGGCCGGCGGCCAGCATCGCCGCGAAGGCCAGGTAGGGGTTGGCGCTGGGATCGGGACAGCGCCTGTCTCTTATACACATCTCCG
>WFUY01000553.1 GCA_015484715.1 Thermoflexales bacterium
ACGATGGGTTCGGCCACCGCTTGGGGGGCGACGGTGGCGGTCAGGGCCACCAACCCCAAGCCGGCCATCGCCAGCAGGGGAACGCTCCGCCGTCGGTCGGCCTCCCCCCCCGCGTCGGCCCCATCGCCGGAGCCACCCTATTGGTCGGGGCCGTAGCCGCCTGGGGGGAGGCCGACCGACGGCGGAGCGTTCCCCTGCTGGCGATGGCCGGCTTGGGGTTGGTGGCCCTGACCGCCACCGTCGCCCCCCAAGCGGTGGCCGAACCCATCGTCGTGCTGGGAACGCTGCTCTGGATGTTGACGGTGAGCCTGCTGGCCTTGGGGTGGGGATTCCAGCACCGACGCCCCGGCTGGAGCCTCCCCTACACCGTGACCCTCCTCTCCGCTTTGGGCCTGCCGGGCACCCTGGGCTTCCCCCTACGGACGATCCTCTACCAATACGTCGTACTCCTAACCCCCGGCGGCCCCCTGCTGGCCCTGGTGACGCTCCTGGGCGAGACCATCTGGATCGCCACGCTCCTTCGATTCTGGTGGAGCCTCCCCCTGCCGGGGGGAGGATCGGGGGAGCAGCGCATCCGCCAGGCCGTTGGCAGCGCGATCCCGGCGCTCCTGCTGCTCTTCCTGGGGCTGCGCCTGGGCTGGCCGCTGGTGGAACCTATGCTCCAAGCCAGCGATCGGGCCACCTGGCTGGGATGGGGTCTGCCCCTGATCGCCGGCGGGCTTCTCGCCTGGTGGGGCCATCGGGTCTGGTCCTACGTCGCCAACGTCTGGACTTCTGTGACCGAAGTACTCTGCCTAGATTGGCTCTACGGCCTCCTCTACAGCCTGGCTTGGCAGGCTGCCCGCCTCCTGCGCGGCACGCTGGGAACCTTCGAGGGAGAAGGCGCATTGCTCTGGGTAGCCCTCACCCTGCTTCTCCTGGTGCTTTTCCTGCAAGGAGGACTCTGAGCCTTCCCGCAAGGAGTTAACGAGGCTATGCCCACCTGGATCGAAATCCTGGGCCGGCTGGCCGCCTTCACCGCAGCCCCGGCCGCCATCGGCGTAATGCTCACAGCAGGAACCCTGGTCGTCATCCAGGACTGGCGCATCTCCGTCTTCACCCTGGTCGTCCAGTACATCCTCGTCGGCCTGCTGCTGATGACGGTGATCCGCCCGGAAGTGGCCGTGATCAAGATGCTGGTCGGGACGATGATCTGCCCCGTCTTCTACGTGACCGCCCGCCGGGTCGGCTGGGGACGCGCTCCGGAACCGATCCCTGAGAGGGCCGCGCGCCCCCGATGGTACCTGCCTACGGAGATGCCCTTCCGCCTCCTGGCCGTGCTGATCGTGATGCTGGCGACCTACCGTCTTGCGGCCCAGTATCCGCTGCCGGAACTGCCCCCCGCCGCCAGCCTGGCCACCTACACCCTGGTCGCCTTAGGGATGCTGGCCCTGGGGTTGACCGAGGAGCCGTTGAAGGCCGGTATGGGTCTGCTGACCTTTATGGCCGGCTTTGAGCTCTTCTACGCCGCACTGGAACCCAGCATCAGCGTCATCGGTCTGCTGGGCCTGATCAACTTCCTCATCACCCTGGCTACCTCCTACCTGACGGCGGCCCGGGCCGGCCTGGGAGGGATGCCATGATCCCGGGAGTCGCCCTGCTCGTCCTCCTCCCTCTGCTCCTCTCCCCCCTGGCCTACCTGTTCCGTCGCCGGGCCACCTTGGCCTCCTTCCTCTCCACAGGCGTCGCCCTGGCCCTGGCCGCCGGGATGCTCTGGCTGCCGGCCGACCGGCCCATCCAGGTCCGAGGGTGGCAGATCATCCTCAGCGAGCCCGTGACCCTCCTGGGGCGGGAGATGGCCCTGACCCCGGCCAACCGCCTCGGCCTGGCCTACCTCTTCCTGGTCATCGCCGGCCTCTTCCTCTTCGCCTGGCGGGTCTCCCAGGGCTGGACCGTCTTCCCCCTGGGGCTGGTCCTGCTCAGCGTCCTCAGCGGCGCGCTCATCATCCGTCCCTTCATCTTCTCCTTCCTGTTCCTGGAAGTGGCCGTCACTCTGACCGTCTTCCTCATCCAAGGGGGCCAGACCGGCTCCACCCGGGGAGCGCTCCGCCTGCTGGTCCTGACAACGCTGGCGCTGCCCACCTTCCTGATCGCCGGATGGCTGGTGGACCTCTACCGCTTCACCCCCGACAACGTCTCCCTGGTCCAGCGGGCCTCCCTCCTGATCACAGTCGGTTTCGCCATCCTGCTGGGAATCCCCCCCTTCCACACCTGGATCGTCACCGTGGCCGACGAAGCGCCACCGGCCGTCGCCGCCTCCATGCTCAGCGGCTACCATGGCATCCTCCTCTTCCTGCTCCTGGACCTCCTCCAGCGCTTCGAGTGGCTGATCGCCCAGCCCTACCTCACGGTGCTCTGGACGGTGGGCGGGCTGCTCCTCGTCGGGATCGGCGGGGGGATGGCCCTGATCCAACGCCGTCTGGGAAAGCTGATGGGGTACGCTGTCTTGGTGGACATCGGCGGGATGCTCCTCGCCCTGGAGATCGCCGGACCGGCCGGCCTGACGACGGCCCTCCTATTGCTGGGCAACCGGGCCGTGAGCCTGGGGGCGATGGGCATGGGGCTGAGCCTCATCCGCCACCGGGCTGAGGGGGACACCTACGAGCAGATCCAGGGCTGGGGACGGGTTGTCCCCTGGGCCACGCTGGCCCTGGGAGTGGGGGGGGGCTCCCTGGCCGGCTTCCCCCCCTTCGCCGGCTTCGTCGGCCGCTGGGCGCTCCTCCGCCTCCTGATGCCGGAACACCGCTCCTGGGCCCTGCTCCTCATCCTGGCCCAGTTGGGAATCGCCCTGGGGCTGGTGCGGGGACTGACCGCCTTGCTGACCCGTCCCC
>WFUY01000554.1 GCA_015484715.1 Thermoflexales bacterium
CCTTTGGCCAGGTACTCCAGGGTCTCGACGGTGAAGAAGACGGTCACCCGGTCCGTGACCCGCTCCAGATCGGCAGCGATGGTCTCCCGATCCCGGCCGGCCTCGGCCCAGAGGGCCGCCTGCCGCACCAGCAGCGCCTCGGCCACGGAGACGGTGCGTGAGTCCACGACACTGATGGGCAGATCGCCTCCCAGCATCTCGATGGCTTGATGAGCGGAGAGGCAGGTGCCGCTGAGGTCGCCGGACAGGTGGATGGAGACGATCTCGTGGCCGGCTTCCAGAAGAGGCCGGTAGATCTCGACGAACTGCCCCGCCGAGGGCTGGGAGGTAGTCGGCAGCGCCTTCGACGCCGTGAGCCGGGCGTAGAACTCATCGGCCGTGAGGTCTATGCCCTCCCGGTAGGTCTCCTCACCGAAGTGCACCCAGAGCGGAATGGTCGTGATGTCGTAGCGGTCCATCTCCGCTTCTGGGAGGCTGGCATCGGCATCGGTCACGATCTTGATCACGATTCCCCCCCTCTCTGGTGGTCAAGTAGTCGAGTGGTCGCTTGGTCAGGTGGTCGAGTGGTCCCTTGGTCGCGTGGTTCCTTGGTCCTTGGTCAGGTGGTCGGGTGGTCCCTTGGTCCCTTGGCCCTTGTCCCCTGCCCCTCGACCCTCAGCCCTCGGTGCCCCCTCTGCTCGGCGGTCGGCCACCGGCCATCGGCGGTCGTCACGCCAGGGCCGCGAAGGCGCTCCGGCCGGCGTAGACGGCATCCTCCCCCAACTCCTCCTCGATGCGCAGCAGTTGGTTGTACTTGGCCACGCGGTCGGAGCGGCAGGGCGCCCCCGTCTTGATCTGCCCCGTGTTCAGGGCCACGACCAGGTCGGCGATGGTGGTATCCTCGGTCTCGCCGGAGCGGTGGGAGACGATGACCCGCCAGCCGGCCCGGTGGGCCATCCGCACGGCGGCGATGGCTTCCGTCAGCGTGCCGATCTGATTGACCTTGCACAGCAGGGCGTTGCAAGCACCGAGCTCGATGGCCTTGCGCACCCGCTCCACGTTGGTCACCAGCAAGTCATCCCCGACGATCTGGAGCCGGTCGCCCAGCCGCCGGGTCATCTGTACCCAACTGTCCCAATCGTCCTCGGCCAGGCCATCCTCGATGGAGACGATGGGATAGCGGTTGACCCACTCCTCGTAGAAGGCGATCATCTGCTCACCGCTCAGGCGACGCCCCTCTTTCTTGAGGTTGTAGGTGACGCCATCCTCGAAGAACTCGCTGGCCGCCGGGTCCAGGGCGATCCAGATCTCCTCGCCGGGGCGGTAGCCGGCCCGCTCGATGGCCTGGAGGATCACCTCAATGGCCTCGGCATTGGAGCCCAGGCTGGGGGCAAAGCCCCCCTCGTCGCCCACGTTGGTGCTGTACCCCTTCTCCTTGAGGACCGCTTTGAGGGCGTGGTAGGTCTCCGCCCCCCAGCGCAGGGCCTCGGCGAAGGTGGGAGCGCCGGCCGGGGCGATCATAAACTCCTGCAGGTCGGTGGAATCAGCCGCGTGCTTTCCCCCGTTGAGGATGTTCATCAGGGGAACGGGAAGGATGTGGGCATCGGTGCCGCCGATGTAGCGGTAGAGGGGCAGCCCCACCGAGGCAGCAGCCGCCTTGGCCACGGCCAGGGAAACGCCCAGGGTAGCGTTGGCCCCCAGGTGGCGCTTGTTGGGCGTGCCATCCATCGCCACCAGCAGGTTGTCAATGCCCACCTGATCCGCCGCCTCCCAGCCCTCCAGGGCCGGGGCGATGATGTTGTGCACGTTCTCCACGGCCTTGGTGACCCCTTTGCCGCCGAAGCGGGTCGTGTCTCCATCCCGCAACTCCAGGGCTTCGTGCATCCCGGTGGACGCCCCCGAGGGCACAGCAGCCCGCCCCCATGCTCCATCTTCCAGGTAGACCTCTACCTCGATCGTCGGGTTCCCCCGGGAATCGAGGATCTCACGGGCGATGATGGTCTCAATCGCGCTCATCGGTGACCTCCTTCGAGGTGTAGGAAACATTTGGATCACGAGTGCTCGCTTGCCGAAGACGGCCCCTATTATACCACAATTCGTGGATTCGCCCCCAGTGTCCATCGGGCTCATCTTCCCTTTACGCCCTGGCGGGAGATTTGTGAACAGCGCCTCCGCAAGCGCTTGCCTTTTTCCTCTAATTCGCTTAAACTAGAGTGGGTTGGGTCGTCTCCCATAGAATCCGCTTGAGCGGATGGAAGACGACGACCAAGTTGTGGAGCAAGCTGCCGGACCAAGAAAGGGGGAAAGCGTGATCCGACGAACTCCACGGGGCTGGAAGGCCCTGGTCCTGCTGCTGGTTGCCGTCGTCGTGGCAGGTGCGGCCGCCCGCGTCCAGGCCCAGCCCACCTGCCCCTACGCCGACCTCCGCCTGGAGACGGACCGGCCGGTGGACGTCGAGGCGATCTGCCAGGCCGCCCGTCCCTGGGCCGATGAAGGCTTCCGCGTCTTCATCCTCCTGACCGACTACCGCCCGGAGAGCGAGGAGGATTGGTTCGCCTTCCTGGA
>WFUY01000555.1 GCA_015484715.1 Thermoflexales bacterium
AACCAGGCTTGCTCGAAGGCGGCTGCTACGTCGTGCCCCCATCGAGCTTCGAGCACCTGGATCAGCAGCCGGTACCGTGTCGTTTCCTGTTGCATCTCGTCTGGGTTGAAGTAGCTCTCCCCCTCCCCCGCCGCTTGGCGCACTTGCTCATCGCACCATCCCAGCATCTCCCCCATCAGCACCGCCCCGGCGAACCGGTCGGCCCGTTCCCCCCACAGCCCGTCGGAGGCGCTCCGGTGGGCGTAGCCGGGGGAGGCGCCGGGCAGCTTCTCCGGTCGTTCCATCCCCGGTCCATACATCTGCTCCACATCCACCAGCACGATGTCCACGTCTTCGGTGCCGGCCGGCGCTCTTCTATCGAAATCCCCCCATTCAGGCAGCATCACGTTGGCGCCCGATAGGTCGCAGTGGGCCAGTCCTCGCCTTTCCATCACGGCCAATACCTTGGCCAGCGAACGGGCCAGGGCCAGGCTCTTCGTCGGCGTCAGCGTCCACCCTCCGGTGAGCACCTCGCACCAGGTTGCCCCTTCGATCCAAGGCATCAAGACGGCGTAGGCGAGGTCGGGATACTGGCGCAACAGGGCCTGGTGGCGTTGGGGGGTGAGGACGGTGCGCCGGCAGACCTGCAGGCCGGGCAGGGCCGCGTAGGGGGCGATGCGCTCCGCCTGGGCGACGAGGGCAGGAGAGCGATAATGGGGCTTGAAGACCTTCAGGGCTCGGGCATCGCCTCCCTCGGTGACGACCCGATAGACGATGGCTTGGCGGCCCTCCTGGCCGTGGGGTATCCCCGGCGCCGCCGGATGCTCGGCGATGCGGTAGGAGGTCCCTTCGATGAGCAGTTCCTGGCCTACCTCAAAAGCTAGGCTCATTGCTTATCCTCATCATTCGGCATCCTTTTCAGGCAATCCCCTTGTGAAGATGTACACGGATTACTGTCAACGGATTAGGAGAGCGGATTGAACGGAGAGGAGTGCTCCTATAGGAGACGGTCCAGCCGGTCAGAATCCCCTTGATCAAGTACCGGTACCTCCTCAAGCGGATTTCGATAAACCGCTTACGGAGTCGTCGTCTCCCATCCGCTCAATCCGTTCTCAAATCCGCTGACAGCTATCTGTTCCAAAACGGATTGCTGTCACCAGATTTAGAAGAGCAGATTGGACAGGGAGGAGCGCTCCCATATGGTCAGAATCACCTTCGAACACCGTTGGCCGGTTACGTATCCAGCCCAACGAGCCTCCTCACCTCTCGGCGGAAGGTCTCTTCCGCCCCCGGTAGGATTAAGACGGAGGGCTCCCCTTCCCGGGGAAGGATTCGGAACAGCCACAACCGTTCCGGCCCGCGAAGGACCAGGATCCCGCGATCGGAATAAGGGGTCCGGTCTTCGCCGTATTCCACCCGCAGGATCGTTCCACGATATTCTGCCTTGCTCAGGTCCTCGGTCAGCATCTCGCCTGCCGTTCCCTCAAGGCCCATCTCCGCCACCTGCCGCCGGATGATCATAGGGTCGCTTTCCCCTTTGACTTCGCTGAGCCGCTCATAAGGCACTTCCAGGGGGGGACAGGTGAAAGGGGTGGCTTTGGCCACTTGGAAGAAACCCATTCCCCCTTCCACCACCGTCTCTGCGCCCTCGACCTCCGCGATCCGGTGCACGACTCCTCCCTCCAACCACTGGGCTACCACGAAGCCGTTGGCGAAGTGATAGACCAAGGCTAGCTCGGCGTCTCGGTAGGCACGGCTGAAGCGGATGGAGAAGGCCGCGTTGGCGAGAGCTCGAACCGTCTGCTCCAAGGTTGGGGCCAAAGTGATCTCTCCTTGCTCCCCCACCGTCAGCAAACGTCGCGCCAGAAGGGTGTGCCCTGCGGCCAACAGGCGGGCACGAGCCTCCTCCCGTCCCATCGCTCCTAACTGGGCTACCATAAGGCCGTGCCCCATCCGAGCTTCACCGATGAGGTTAAGGCTTACCGCCAGTTCCTCTACGCTCAGAGCGAATTCCATTGTTGACATCCTTTCCCTCCTCCCTCACCTACGCCGACGGGGGTCACCTCTGCTCGCCCCCCCGCCGAGGCTTCGTTCCAGATTCGTTGACCTATTTCTGCCCTGCCTTCCATCACCGGCCGTCGTCAATCGAACAGCTTCACGATGGAGTCCATCGCTTTTTCCATAGCCCGTTCCACCTGGCGTCCCGCTTCGACGGTGCTCTCAACTACGATGTGGTCCAATTCCTCATTCCCTATCTTGAAATTTTCCACCCACTCGGCTACTTGACTCCCTACCCATCCTCCTATCACGCGACCAGCAGCTCCTCCAATGATCATCCCCGGCGGCCCTGCCCATGCCATAGCCGCAGCCCCTGCAGCAGCACCGGCTGTGGCAAAACCGGTAGAAATCGTCACGTCAAGAGCGGTATCGAAAACCATCCCAACGACTGCCTTGGTCGTATCTCCTTCGTACTCCTCCCAGTTTTCTAGGGCCTCGCTTCCCAGCTCCGCCACGACTGAGATGGGGGAGATCGAGGCCCTTACGGCTCTACGTGCCATATACAAGGGGATCCGATCCGCTGAGATATGGGTCAGATGGGTCGCAAGTCCTGCTTGTTCCTTTAGGGCGCGAGTGCCATAAACTATCGCCTTTCCGCCGTAGGTCCTCATCATTAGCGCGATTGCCGTAGCGCTACCAACGTCGCGGATGCCCTCCAAAATCTCTCTCGTGTCTTTAACTCGATCGAAGAGATCCTTTGATATGGAGATTGGCTGGACGTAATCTTGCGGGATGTCCTCCAACACCTGTCCCAGCCCGGCATAGCAGGCCACCTGTCCCGTTGGGAAGGTGTAATGCCTTCCAGGAGAACTCTGAAGCCACTGCTGCCTAGACGGGACAAAAGTGTCGAATACCTGCCCCAACCCGCTCACCCCTTGCCCATCCGCCTCCTCGAAGGCCTGGGCCTTGGTCACCAGGTAGCGGGCCAGCGCATCGGCCTGGTCGGCCAGGAAGCGGGCTTGGCTCTGCGCCTGCCCCACCTGGGCGTCTATCCCCGCCTTCTGACGCACCTCCCATTCCAGCCCCCCCAGGATGGCCCCCAGCCGGCCTTCCACAGCCCGCAACTCCCCGGCGGTCTGTTGCCATTGAGCCCCCAGCGCCCGAAGCTGGGCCGGATCAACCCTAATGCGCACCATGGCTACCCTCCTCCCCTTTCTCGATAGCGTAGATGTGCACGTCGTTTCCCATGTAGACCCGCCGAACGCCGGCACAGGTGTCAAACCAGCGCGGTTGGAGCCTGCCCCCCTTGGCCCCGATGTAGATGTGGGTGACGGATTGCTCCCGGACGAACTGCCAGAAGGTGGTGGTGCATCCTTCTATCGCCCTGGCTTGCTCGGCCACCCGCTTTACTTCCAAAATGTAGCGTTGGCCTTCTGCATCTACCCTTTGCCCATAGGCAACGCCGGGGGGCAGGATGGTCGCCCGATGGCCGATCAGGGGAATCCACCACCCTCCATCGCTACCGCGATACAGACCGTAGGCCCAAGGCTCGACGTTGATGAGGAATTTGGCCCCCGGCGGCACGTTCCCCGCGATCCATTCCAGAGCCTTCACGTCCTCGGCCGTCGCCAACACGGTGACCGGGTTGATGATGGAGCGGGTACCTGAGAACCCCCACGCCCCTAAAGCGGCGAGCCCGAAGCACCACAGGTACCGGGAGAGCCGAGGGGAGCGGGTGATCCTGCTCACCCACCGGCGCAGCATGAACAGGCCCTCTGCCGCCAGCACGTTCTCGGCCACGAACAGGGTGATCACGAGCAGATCGGCGCGGAAAGGCCGAACCTGCCACGGCCACTCGGTGCTCAGCAGGGCCAGGATCCCCACCCACACCACCAGAACCCGGCTGGGACGGCGGGCGATCAGCGATGCGCCGACGGCCGGGGCCGCCAGCAGCAGGATGACCCAGTTACCGGGGTGATTCACCAAGTTCCACAGGTATTCCAGCGTCGGGAAGGCCGCCTGCCCGGCGAGCGCCCCTGCGCTCCCCCAGTGAACCCGGGCGAAGGCCGACACGTGGGGAACGACCCGGAGAAGCCAAGGAACAACCATAGCCCCCCCCAGTCCGCCCCAGGCCAGGAGTCCAAGACCCCGGTGCCACCGCCCTCTGTTCCCGCCCTCAACGGGGCCAACCAAGGCCAGCGCCAGCAGGAACCCCAGGAAATAGGCTGCTGCCAGGTAATGGACCAGCACGATCCCGCCGGTCATCAAGGCAAGTTGAAGCCCGTTTCGACGCTGATGGGGATGGCGCCAGACCGCGAGCGCCGTCGCCATCGCGATGGGGAGCAAGACCATCCCCGTCAGCAGGGTGTACCGTCCCCACGAGGCGTAGTAGGCGGGCATCTGGGAGACAAAGCCGGTCAGCACGGCCGCGGCGATGCCTACCTCGCGACGACCGCCGATCTCCGCCCCCAGGCGGTAGATGGACAGGACGACTGCCGCGTTGAGCACTTGGCCCAGGACCAGCACCGCCCGGGGCGATGGAAGGTCGGCCAACTCGGCGAAGGCGGCCGTCAACACGTGAAAACCGAAGTGGTAGTAGAACGGAACGGGCATGTAAGGCTGCCAGGTGTCGGGAAGCTGCCCCTGGTCTCGGATGATCTGGACGATCAGGGTGTGGTGCAAGGAGTCCACCCAGGCCGGCAGTGCTAGGTCTCGGACCTGGAGGAACCGCAGGGTCAGCGTGGCGACGAAGACCAGCCCCATCGCCATCACACCCGATCGGTAGCCCACCCCCTTGTGGCGCCACTGCCCGACCGGCCATCTTCTGAAGAAGGCCAGGGATCGGCCCCCAATGCCGAACCCCACGACGAGGCTCCCCAGGAGGCCGGCGACGGCCAAGTCCCTGTAGCCGATCCTGACGTGAGCGAGGGTGGCGTAGAGGGCGAGCAGGGAGATGCCGGCCACACTCAGCCCAACGCTTGTCGCCAGATCAGGCCGGTGCCTGTCGCAACGGTGGAGAGCCTCTGCGATCACTTGACCGGGCAGCCACAGCACGGCGACGGCGGCCCCTGCGATCCGTATCCCGCTGGCCACAATCCACTATCCTCCCCAGGGGGGCGGCGGATAAGGGTAGGGTT
>WFUY01000556.1 GCA_015484715.1 Thermoflexales bacterium
ATCCTGCCCGCCGGCGCCTCGGCGCCCCTCCTGCCGGCCACCGAGGAGGTGCTGGACACCCCGTTGGACTACGAATCGGTCCAGCAGGCGGGCTCGATGCTGGGATCGGCCTCCGTCATCGTGCTGGACGAGACGGTGGACATCGTCTGGGCGGCCCATCGGATGACCGCCTTCTTCGAGCACGAGTCCTGTGGCAAGTGCACGCCCTGCCGCGAGGGAACCTACTGGATGCTCCGCCTCTACGAGAAGATCGCTGCGGGAACTGCCACCCGCCGGGAGATCGAAATCCTGGAAGGCGTTGCCCGTCAGATTCAGGGCAAGACCTTCTGCCTGCTGGGCGAGTTCGCCACCAGCCCCGTCCTCTCCAGCTTCAAGCACTGGCGGGAAGAGTACGAGGCGAAGGTGAAAGCGGGGCGGTGAACGGGCGGGGAGAGAGCTTCGTTCTCCCGCTCCGACGTGGAGACGGGAGGGATTGGCGATGGCCGGTGAAGAGGTCCGGTTCGTTTCCGATTGGGTGCGACGACGGGAAGAACGACGGCGGCGCTTGCAGGCCCTGGCCGCGGAAGCGCGGGCAAGTTTACCGAAGATCGTCGAGGTCTTGACCCGGCAGTACGGTGTCCGGCGTGTCATCCTCTTTGGCTCCTTGCGTAAAGGGCGCTTCGTCGAAGCGTCGGACATAGACCTGGCGGTCGAGGGTCTTCGACGCGCCGATTTCTACGAAGCCCTGGGAGCGGTCAACCGCCTCACCTGGCGATGGGTTGACCTCAAGCCCTTGGAGGACCTGGAACCGTTCTTCCGGGAGCGGGTGCTGCGGGAAGGCGAGCAGCTCTTTCCGCAAGAGGAGGACGCGGATGCAGTGGATGGCGACCGGTGAGATCGTTCATCGGGTGGCTGCGTCATCTTGCTGCTGAAGCAGGGGGGTAGAACTCGTGAGCATCCCCGAGAAACGAGCACCCATCGTTCGCTCCCTGTGGATACCCTCGTCTTGACACCCAAGGGAATCGAGGAGCGCTTGGCTGCTGGGGATCAGTTCATTGCCGAGATCCTAGAGGCCGGTAGAGTGCTTTATGCCGAGCAATAAAGTGCGTGCCCAAATCCACAGAAAGGCTCCTGAGAACGATGCACAATGATAAGCTGGTAACGCTGACCATTGACGACCAGACCATCAGCGTGCCCGCCGGGACTCCGGTGGTGGATGCGGTCAAGAAGCTGGGCATCCAGGTCCCCGTCTTCTGCTACCACCCCAAGCTGGAGCCGGCCGGAGCCTGCCGGATGTGCCTGGTGGAGGCCGGCACGGTGATGCGCGACCGGGAGACCGGCGAGATCCAGCGGGATGAGGACGGGAACCCTCGCATCCGCTGGTTCCCCAAGCTCCAGACCGCCTGTACCCTGCGGGCGATGGACGGCCTGGTCGTCCGCACCAACACCGAAGCGGTCATCGAGGCCCGCCAGGAGATCCTGGAGTTCCTGCTGACCAGCCACCCCCTGGACTGCCCCATCTGCGACAAAGGCGGGGAGTGCCCGCTCCAGAACCTGACGCTGGCCCACGGCCCCACCGTCAGCCGCTTCGACTACGCCGACAAGATGCACCTGGACAAGCGGGTCCCCCTGGGCGACCTGATCATCCTGGACCGAGAGCGGTGCATCCTCTGCGGTCGTTGCATCCGCTTCCAGGAGGAGATCGCCGGCGACCCGGTGCTCGCCTTCTTCCACCGGGGACGCCACGCCCAGGTCATCACCCACTCCGACCCGCCCTTCGACAGCATCTTCTCCGGCAACACCACGGACATCTGCCCCGTGGGAGCGCTGACCAGCGCCGATTTCCGCTTCGGTGCACGTCCCTGGGAGCTGACCCGCACGCCCAGCATCTGCCCCCACTGTCCGGTGGGCTGCAACCTGACGCTGGACACCCGGCTGGAGGGCAGGCGCGGCGTTCCCGTCATCAAGCGGGTGATGCCCCGCCAGAACGAGCAGGTCAACGAGATCTGGATCTGCGACAAGGGGCGCTTCGGTCACCACCACGCCCGGGCCGAGGACCGCTTGCAGACCCCCCTCATCCGGCGCGATGGGGAGCTCCGGCCGGCCACCTGGAAGGAAGCCCTGGACCTGGTAGCCCAACGGCTCCAGGAGATCAAGGAGGCCCACGGCTCCGAAGCGCTGGGAGGGGTGGCCGGCGACCGGCTGAGCAACGAAGACCTCTTCCTCTTCCAGGCCCTGCTGCGCCAGGGGCTGGGCACGCCCCACGTGGACGGCTACCCTGCCGTCGCCGGCGCCGAGGGAGTCGCCCGGTTCGGACTGCCCCAGGAGAGCGACTTCGGACGTTGGGGCCGGGGAACGACCATCCTGGTGGTCGCCGGCGATCCCCACGAAGCGGCCCCCATCTGGTTCCTGCGGGTGAGGGGAGCCGTCCGGCGGGGGGCCCGGCTCATCGTCGCCAACGCCCGCGCCACCCGGCTGGACCGCTCTGCCGTCCATCGGCTCCGCTACCGCTACGGCACGGCCCCCCACCTGCTGGTCGCCCTGCTGAGGGCGCTCCTCGTCCCCGAACCCCGGCCGGAGAGAGAGGCGGTTCCGGCGGTGGGCAACCCCTCTCTGCCGGGGCTGGAGACGCTGCGGGCCCGCCTGGCCGAGCAGGATGGGGAGGAGCTGGCCCGGCAGAGA
>WFUY01000557.1 GCA_015484715.1 Thermoflexales bacterium
CCTCCTGGTACGTCTTGTGGAGGCTCCGGCAGGCCCTCCGCACAAAAGAACCGGTCTCATTAGGCCCTCCCGCAGGTTCTCCTATGGCCTGAAGCACGCCATAGGCATCCTCCGATAAGCTGTTGCTCTCATCGGGCACCGCGTGACCTGCGGGAGGGGGAAAAGTCCGGCCTCTATCCTACCACACCGTGTCTCCTGCTAGGTTACGCTCTGGTTACAGGATTGTTAGTAGGCGTCTTCCATCCGCTTAATCCGTTCTCAAATCCGCTGACAGATACCCGTTCCGCTTTCCCCTCCGGCAGTTTCTCCAGGGTAACGCCGGGAGCAGGGACAGGCCGGTAGAAGGCCGTCGCCCCCGCCTCTCGCAGCGCCTCCTCCAGAGGCTCCGTCTCCTCGTAGGGCCAGAGGGCGATGATCGTTCCCCCGTGGCCGGCCCCTGCCAGCTTGGCCCCCGGCGCTCCCGCTGCCAGGGCCGCTTCGATCAGCCGCTCGTTCTCCGGCCCCGATCCTCCCAGGTCCCGCTGGATGGCGTGGTTCTCGTTCATCAACGCCCCCAGCGTCTCCCAGTCCTCCAGCAGCAGCGCCTTCTTCCCCATCCGGGCGATCTCTGTGATCCGCTCGTAGGCCCGCACCACCTGCGGCTCTCCCTCCAGCCACCGCTCCCGGATCGGCTTGTGCACCTCCCCCGAGGCGTGCTGCACGCCGGTGTAGGCCAGCAGGAAGGGCAGGGAGGTGACGTGACCATCTAGGGGCTCAATGGTGGCGAAGAGTTCCGCCTCCGCCTGGCGGTAGAACTGCTTCCCCCGAAAGTCCATGTAGTTCAGCCCCCCGAAGGTCGCCATATAGGCATCCTGGTAGCCGCAGACGACCCCCAGGTGGTTCAACTCGATGTAGCGGGCCATCTCCGCCAACGGGTAGAGGCCGGGATGGTCTCCCTGCCAGGCCAGGATGGCCCGCAACAGGGCGACCAGGAGCGCCGTCGAGCCGGCCATCCCGCTGCGCATCGGGATCTCGCTCTCGTAGCGGATGTGGGCCTTCAACGGCGGCAGCCGCAGGTAGTCCAACACCGCCCGGGGCAGGTCGAAGCGGTCCCCTTGAGGGCGCAGGTCCTCCCAGGAAGTGATCGTCACCTGCTGCCCGTCCGTCTCCAGCGTCAGGCTCTCGGCCGGCCGCACCATCACCCGGGCCCGCATCGGGACCGAGCAGGAGAGGACCGCGCCGCCGTACATATCCGTCGGGTTGCCGATGATGCCGGCCCGACCGGGAGCCGAGCAGATGAGAACACTCTCATCAGAGCTCGTAGGACTTCGCCTTGAGGTACTGTCGTGCCAGGTAGCCATAGCGTTCATCCGTCAGCGCAAAGTCGAGGAAGGTGCGGAAGTAGCTGAAGAAGTTGCCGATGTCGTAGCGCCGTTCGCCGGGTCGCAAGCGCCACAGGTAGACCGGCTCGCCCATCTGGATGAGCAGCCGGATGGCATCGGTCAACTGAATCTCCCCCCGTTGGTCTGGGACGACGCGGGCCAGAGCGTTGAAGATGAGGGGGCTGAAGGTGTAGCGGGCGGCCACGGCCAGGTTGCTGGGGGCGGTGCCCCGCCTCGGCTTCTCCACGATGTCGGTCAGGCGGACGGGCCGGCCCGGCGGCGGGTCCTCCACCTCCGGGACGACGATGCCGTACTGGTGGGTCTCCTCCTCGGGCACCGCCTCGACGGCGATGACGGCGGCGGCCTGGAGTTCCTTGTGGGCCTGCATCATCGCCCGCAGTGGAGCCGCCGGATCCGGCCCCCAGAGGAGGGAATCCCCCAGGGCCACGATGCAGTCCTCGCCGTCCACGAAGCTGGCCCCCAAGGAGATGGCGTGGCCCAGCCCCTGGGGGGTGCTCTGGCGGGTGTAGAAGAACTGGGTGCCGGCCTCGATGTAGGAGAGGGCCTCGATCAGCGCCTCGTTGCCGGCCTCCCGCAGCACCCGGACCAGGTCGGGGTCGGCGTCGAAGTGGTCCTCGATGGCCCGTTTGCGCCGGCCTGTGATGATGAGGATCTGGTGCACACCGGCGGCCTGCAGCTCCTCCACCACGTACTGGACGGCGGGCTTGCGCCCCACCGGCAGCATCTCCTTGGGCTGCGATTTGGTGGCGGGCAACAGGCGGGTTCCCCAGCCGGCCGCCGGGACGATGGCTTTGGTGATGGGTCGGGACATAGGACGCTCCTTTGCTCACCCCTATTGGCCCCAGACGGGCCTTTCCTCTACCCAGGTGTGGGCCGGGTCGTTGCGCACCTGCATACGGCGCTCGTCGCCGGCCAGCACCCAGAGGTAGTAGATGACGTAGCCCGGGGCGGCCACCAGCGGATGGTAGCCCCGGGGGATGGTCACCAGGTCGTAATCCCGCAGCAGCAGCACCTCATCTATGTCCCCCTCAGCGGTGTAGAGCCGCTGCAGGCCGAACCCCTGAGGGGGATGGATGCGGTAGAAGTAGACCTCCTCAAGCTGGATCTCGTGGGGCGGGTCCCAGGTGTCGTGCTTGTGAGGAGGGTAGCTGGACCACTCCCCGGGGAGGTGGAAGGT
The DNA here is from genome assembly GCA_015484715.1 of Thermoflexales bacterium. Lineage (GTDB taxonomy): Bacteria > Chloroflexota > Anaerolineae > S140-20 > S140-20 > S140-20. The sequence continues at coordinate 2,560 of WFUY01000557.1, forward strand.
CTCGCCGATGAGGAGCTGGCCGGCCGGAAAATCGTCGGTAGCGATGGGGTAGATGATCCGCCGGTAGGGGGCACGTCCTACCTCCCGCACGCCGATCTCCTCCGGTCCGATGTAGCGGGGGGCTCCGGCGAACCCCGTCGCGGCCCGGCAGACGACGACCTCCAGCTCCGGCTCCCCTTGAACCGTCCAAGCCATCCCCGGCGGCACGTAGACGGCGCTGGGCTTCTCCTGGAAGAGGCCGGCCCGGGCAACGGCCC
>WFUY01000558.1 GCA_015484715.1 Thermoflexales bacterium
CCTCTACCCCCACCAGATCAGCGGCGGCCAGCGCCAGCGGACCGCCATCGCCCGCACCCTGGCCCTGCACCCCGACCTGCTGCTGATGGACGAGCCCTTCGGCGCCCTGGACGCCCTGACGCGGGAGGACCTCCAGAACCTCACCCGGGAGCTGCACGCCGAGCAGCACCTGACGACCATCCTGGTCACCCACAACATCGAGGAGGCCGTCTTCATCGGCGAGAAGATCCTGGTCCTGGGCCACCCGCCCCATCGGGAGGCCGTCGTCGTCTCCAATCCCCAGGCCGGCGAGCCCGGCTACCGCCACCAGGAACGCTTTTTCACCCGCTGCAACGAACTGCGAACGCTGATGGGAGAGGAGGCCGATGCGCTGGCGTGATGCGGCTCTGGGGTTCGTCGCCACCCTGATCCTGTGGGAACTGCTCTCCCTGCTCATCGCCCGGCCCGTCTTCCCGCCGCCGACGGTGGTGCTCCTCGTCTTCGCCCGCCAGCTCCCGGGCGACCTGGGCCGACACCTGCTGGTCAGCGCCGGGCGGGTCGTGGCCGCCATCGTCCTGGCCGTCCTGGTCGCCGTGCCGGCGGGGCTGGGGCTGGGCCAGATCCGCACCCTCGACCGCCTCTTCTCGCCCCTGATCTACATCGTGCACCCCATCCCCAAGATCGTCTTCCTGCCCGTCATCCTCGTCCTCCTCGGATCCGGCAACGGGAGCAAGGTCTTCCTCATCGCCTTGATCCTCTTCTTCCAGATCCTCGTCGTCGTGCGCGACGAGGCGGCCGGCCTGCGCCCGGAGCTCATCCTCTCCGTGCGCTCCCTGGGCGCGGGGCGGCGGGCGCTCTTCCGGTACGTCTACCTGCCGGCCTCCCTGCCGGCCGTCCTCACCGCCCTGCGGGTCAGCGTGGGGACCGCCATCGCCGTCCTCTTCATCGCCGAGACCTACGCCACGACCTCCGGGTTGGGCTACTACATCATCGTCGAGAGCTGGGGGGCGTTGCGCTACGCCCAGATGTACGCCGGCGTGCTGGCGATGAGCCTGCTGGGCCTGACCCTCTACTTCGTCGTAGACGGCCTCGACCGCCGGCTCTGCCCCTGGCGTCAGGCCGATTGACGGGGGGAAGAAGGGCGGTTATAATTTGGTCGGGTGGTCAGGTGGTCGCTTGGTCGAGTGGTCAGGTGGTCGCCTGGTCGAATGGTCGGTGGTCGGCGGTCAGCGGAGGAGGAACGATGGCAACGACACTGGAAGAGCTGGAGAAGCGCGTCCGCCGGTTGGAGCAAACCGTAGCGGAACTGAAACAAGTAAGCCACCCAGGGAATCTGATCATCAACCAGGAGACTCTACAAGCAGCCGGCTTGGGCAGGCAAGTGCGAATCGTCATTGAAGCGGGCGAAATCCGCATTCTCCCTATGGAGGCTCCCCAGCCCGAAGAGATACTGGACGAATTGGCCGGATGCCTGGGGCAAGAGAAAGCCGCAGACTATGATTTCTCCCTGAAAATCGGTGGTCTCTATGAAGCTCGATGAAGTACGTAGCGGCTCGGTATATGTGGATACTAACGTCCTGTATATGTACCTTCGGGCCGACCCCGATCATCTACCTGTGATTCGGGCCTTTCTGAGGCAGGTTGTACGAGGGGAGATCCACGCTTTCGTCAGCATCCTTGCTCTAGATGAGCTATTCTACAGGCTGCTATTGTCACAAGTCAGAGAGACCACCAAGCGCGATCCCCTCAACTTCTTACGCCAGAACGCCGGCCAAGCCATTGCGGATCACAGCGCTACTATCGAAATGGCGATTCGCAGACTCGTTGGTTTGCCTCACTTTATCCTTGTGGGAGTGGAAGCCACCGATCTCGACAGAATGCTAGACAACATTAAGACATTCTTGCTACTCCCGCGCGATGCGCTGCATGTTGCAATCATGCAACGCCTGGGTCTGACAGCTATCGCATCTGACGACACAGATTTCGACAGAGTACAAGGACTAGAACGCCATTGGATCATCAACCCTCCCTCTCAGTAAAAGAAAGGCTGGAAGAACTAGAAGCGCGAGTACAAGTCCTAGAGCGGACGGTGGCCGAGCTGCGACGGGGGCGAGAGGAACCTTCCCCGGTCGCCGAGCCCCCCATCTGGCTGCTCGAGGGGCGGGAGCCCACCCGCGACGAACTCATCGCCTGGCTCGAGGCCCACGGTATGCCCATCGCTCGACCTACTCCCGAGATGCGTGCCCGCGCCCGGCGCTGGCGTGAGTTGCCCGAAGAACGAAGGCAAGCTCTCCAGACAAAGCTGAACGATCTGAACCTTCTACTCTCTGAGATCATCATCCAAAACCGTCGGTAAGCCACTCGGATGCAAGGATTCCCGTGAGGGGTTGTGGCAGGCAGTAGTAGCACTGAAGCCTGCAGTGTCTTACTATGCTGAAGATAATTCGGTCAAGGGGAGGTCGCAATGCGCTTCAAAGTAGTGCTTGAACCCAGTGAGGAGGGTGGATATACCGTATATGTTCCTTCTCTGCCCGGTTGCATCAGCGAGGGAGAGACGGTAGAGGAAGCTTTGAAAAATATTCAAGAAGCGATCGAGCTGTATCTAGAACCAGTGGAAGATGATTTGATCCCGCTGCTGCGGGAGAGTGCGGTAGTGCAGGAGGTCGAGCTGTGAGCAAAGTGCCCAGCTTGCCATACTACCGCATCATTCGTGCCCTGCAAAGGGATGGTTGGACCGTGGTACGCCAACGGGGGAGTCATATTCGGTTACAGAAGCGTGTGGGAGATGAGGTGCTCAAGATCGTTGTCCCGGCGCACCGTCCTGTCAAGCGTTCCACATTAGCACACATCTTGAAACAGGCACGATTGAGTGTGGAGGATTTTCTGGAGTTGCTATGAGGAGGTAATCAGGTTTCACATTCCGACGCTATCTGAGCAAACGAGCACCTGACCACCTGACCAAGCGACCACCCGACCACCCGACTACCTTGGACGCCGAGGAACGTTAATGTCCTCACCCAAACGGCTGATCGTCGGCATCTCCGGGGCCAGCGGCGCCATCCTCGCCGTCCGGCTGCTGGAGGCCTTAGCCCAAGACAGCACCGTCGAGACCCACCTGATCATCAGCCCGGCCGCCCGCATCACCCTTCGCAGCGAGACCGACCGCCCGCTGTACGCCATCGAGGCCCTGGCCGACGTCGTCTACAAACCCCACGACATCGGGGCCGCCATCGCCAGCGGCTCCTTCCCCACCGACGGCATGGTCGTCATCCCGTGCAGCATCAAGACCCTCAGCGCCATCGCCCACAGCTACGCCGCCGACCTCCTCACCCGCGCCGCCGACGTCACCCTCAAGGAAGGCCGGCCACTGCTCCTCGTCGTGCGCGAAGCCCCTCTGCACCTGGGCCACCTGCGGCTGATGGTCCAGGCCGCCGAACTGGGCGCCATCATCTTC
>WFUY01000559.1 GCA_015484715.1 Thermoflexales bacterium
GAACTAAGACCGGGGGCCGGCTGACATCGGGGCGGGTGGGTGAAAGGTCTCCACCCGCAATCGGCTGAAGAGCGTGGTAGCGTTGCGGGTCGTCTGGGAGGCCACCGTCTCCGGGGATACTCCCCGCACCTCAGCAATCTGCCGGACGACGAACCGGACGTGGGCCGGCTCGTTGCGCCGCCCCCGATAGGGGTGGGGCGTCAGGAACGGCGCATCGGTCTCGACCAGCAACCGCGCCATCGGGACGGTCGCCACCACCCGGCGCAACCCTTCCGCCTTCTTGAAGGTCACCGGCCCGGTGATGCCGATGTAGAACCCCATCTCCACGGCCCGACGGGCCATCGCTTCGTCTCCCGAGAAGGAGTGCAGCACCCCCCGTCGTCCTTCCCCTCCCCGGACCCACGCCTCCAGCAGGGTGAGGACGGCATCGTGGGCCTCCCGATCGTGGATGATGACGGGGAGGTCCAGGTCGGCCGCCAGGTCCAGTTGGGCCTGGAAAGCCCGGTGCTGCTCCTCCGGCGTGGCGCAGCGCCAGCCCCGGTCGGGCACGCGGGGCCAGTAATCGTCCAGGCCGATCTCGCCGATGGCGACGACCTTGGGATGGGCGGCCAGCCGGCGCAGTTCGGCCAGCGCCTCGTCGTCCAGCAGGTGGGCCGAGGTGGGGTGGATGCCCACGGCGGCGTAAACGTGGGGGTAGCGCTCGGCCAGGGCGACGGCGGCCCGGCTGCTCTCCAAATCGGTGCCGGGGTTGATGATGGCCACCAGGCCGGCCTCGACCGCTCGGGCGACGACGGCCTCCCGATCCCCGTCAAAGGCTCGAAAGTCCAAGTGGGCGTGGGTATCCACGATCTCCATAGCCGCTACAGCACCTCGTTGGCTTCTTCAGCGTCGTAGACGTGAAGCCCCTTCCTCTCCAAAAAAGGCGCATTTTCTAACAGCACTGTGTCTTCAGAGACCAGAACCTTGTCCGGCGTGGCCAATGCCGTGGCGATGAACCGCCGATCGTGCTTGTCCAGGTTTTGGCTTCGCACCATCTGGTCCATCCAGTCCGGGTTCTTGGGATCGAAGGCGCGAACCTTGCCCGGCATCCTGGTAGCCATCTGGCGAAAGGCATAGTGCCCAAAAGAACCGAGGGGAATCTGGCGCTGGTACTCCTCGACGATCAGCCCTCCCGCGTCCACTGCCAGACCATATTCGTCGCAGTACTCCATCAGGCGATGCAGGAAATCCACAGCTTCTCCACCTTTGGCAAGGTAGTCCCGCTCCCGCCGACCGTGATCCCCGGCCTCCTGATAGCCCGTGAAGCAGAAGATGTTTGTGTCTACGACGATCCACCGTCGGCCCATTGTCCCATCCTAGCGATGCCGTTCCAGGATGGCCCGTGTCAGGAGGATGGCGCTCTTCCCCGTGCTGTTGGCTCCCAACAGCACGGTCAGCGGCGCAAGTTCGATGTGCGCCTGCTCAAAGGCCAGAAAGTGTTTGAGAGCCATCGAAGTCAACCGGGGCTTGCGAGCAGCCATTGGGTCCTCCACACCTCTGGGCTGATGACCGTAAGTGCTGTTCCTCTGCCCCTTACGCCAGCCCTGCGATCTTCAATCCCTCTTGCAGGACGATGGGCACGCGCTCCTTGGAGGTGGTCTCGGTGTAGACCCGGATAATGGGCTCGGTGCCGGAGAAGCGGATGAGGAGCCAACTCCCATCGGCCATGTAGAACTTGTGCCCGTCGGTGGTGTCTACGCGCACGACGGGGGAGCCGGCGATCTGGCTTGGCTGGGCCTTCGCCACCCGCTCCCGGATCGCCTCCCGCCGATCCTGGGGGAAGTCGGAGTCCACCCGTCCGTAGTGGTGCGGCCCCACCAGGTTGTAGAGGTGCTCGACGAGCTGGGAGGGCGTCTTGTCCATCTGGACCATCATATCCAGCAGGAAGAGGCCAGCCAGGATGCCATCCCGCTCCGGGATGTGGCCCCGGAAGGCGTACCCGCCGCTCTCCTCCCCCCCGATCATCGCGTCGGTCTCCAGCATCTTGGGAGCGACGTACTTGAACCCCACGCCGACCTCGTAGACGGGGACGCCGTACATCTCTCCCAGCTTGTTCAGCATCGAGGAGGTGGAGACGGTCTTGACGATGGGGCCGCGCCAACCCCGCACCTCCAGGGCGTAAAGGGTGAGCAGGCTGTACATCTGGAGCTGGTCAATGAAGGCCCCGTGCTCATCGGCAGCTCCCAACCGATCGGCATCCCCGTCGGTAGCAATCCCCACGTTGGCGCCCACCTCCTTCACCCGGCTCAGGAGGCCGTTCACGTTGGGTGGGATGGGCTCGGGGCGATGCATCTCGGGGAAGATGGGGTTGCGGATGTTGTGGATCTCCAGGACGCGGGTCGCGCCCCCCTCCAGCAGGCGGGGGAACCAGCCGGCCCCGTTGCCCCACATCGGGTCCACGACGATGGCGAAGCCAGCGGCCTTGATGGGCTCCAGGTCAATCAGGTCCCCCAGGTGCTCCAGGTAGGTAGGGGCCGGGTCGAAGCGTTCCACCAGCCCCTTCCGCTCCGCCTCCTCCAGGTCCATCCGCCGCACGCCGGCGACATCGGGAATGCGGGCCTCGATCTCCTTCAGGCCGGCCGGGTCAATGGCCCCGCCGTGGGGGTCGCGCACTTTGAAGCCGTTGTCCATCGGGGGGTTGTGGCTGGCGGTGATGTTGACGGCCCCGCCGGCCCCGTGGGCCACGACGCTGTAGCTGATGACGGGGGTGGGCGTCGCCCCTTGGGTCAGCCAGACGTGGATGCCGTTGGCGGCCAGGACCTCGGCCACGGCGGCGGCGAAGTGCTCCGAGGCGAACCGCTTGTCGTACCCCACGACGACCCCCCGCTCGGCCAGCCCTTTGTCCCGCAGGTAGAAGGCGAATCCCTGAGCGCAACGGCGCACGTTGTCGAAGGTGTAGTTATCGGCGATCCGTCCTCGCCAGCCATCGGTGCCAAAACGGATGGTGTTCATCACAGGTGCCCTCCTTCTATTCCAACCCGTGTTCCTCTCGCAGCAGCGCCAGGTCGGCGTCCACCATCATCTGGATCAGCTCCTCGAAGCTGACCTGGGGCTCCCAGCCCAGCACCCGGCGGGCCTTGCGGGGGTCGGCGACCAGCAGGTCCACCTCGGCCGGCCGCATAAAGCGGGGGTCCTGCACCACGTAGTCCCGCCAGTCCAGCCCCACGTGGCCGAAGGCCACCTCGCACAGCTCGCGCACTGAGTGGGTCTCGCCGGTACCGACGACGTAGTCCTCCGGCTTCTCCTGCTGAAGCATCAACCACATCGCCCGCACGTAGTCACCGGCGTAGCCCCAGTCCCGCTTGGCCTCCAGGTTGCCCAGGCGCAGTTCGTTGGCCAGCCCCAGCTTGATCTTGGCCACGCCGTAGGTCACCTTGCGGGTGACGAACTCCAGCCCCCGGCGGGGCGACTCGTGGTTGAAGAGGATCCCCGAGACGGCGAAGAGGCCGTAGGATTCCCGGTAGTTGACGGTGATCCAGTGGCCGTACACCTTGGCGACGCCGTAGGGCGAGCGGGGGTAGAAGGGGGTGTTTTCGTTCTGGGGGACCTCCCGCACCTTGCCAAACATCTCCGAGTTGTGTAGCAGTACCGGGATGTTCCCCCCAAAGAAACGCTGGCCTTCCGGCACGGCAACGTCGTAAACCAGGAAGGCGCCGTCTTCGTAGGTAATATCTGTTACCTTCGCCACACCCAGGCCGGAGTCGAGCAGCGCCTCTAAGGGGGCCGGGAGCCGGATACCGGCCTCGGCAACCACACGACGGACTTTGTCCTTGGAAACCAGGGGCTTATACTTGATGCGGTGGAACCCCTTGCCCTCCATCGCACGGCGGAAAATCGCGGAAGGCAAGCACTCCAAGGCCGTTTGCTGCCAATGGGGTTGATGCGCTTTGCCCTCGCCCAGCAGGGTTGCATAGCGTGTACTCACCTTAATATCGTAACAGGTGGATTCAGCAATGACCGTACCCTGCGGACCGGGATGGGCCTTGTTCACCCGCCGGTAGATCCGGCAACCGAGGCCGATATTGCGCATCAGGTAAACCAGCTCCTGCGCCAAGCGGGGGCTGGCGGTGGTGAAAGTGATTTCCGTATCTCGGATTTGGGCATCCCCCAGGTACCCCCGCAGAAACTCCAGCAGTAGGCGACGGTCCAGGCTCCAAATCCAACCGGGAAGGTGCTTCTCCCGGGCCGTGCAGCCGAACTGAGAACACAAGCTGGCTATCACCTTGCCGATTACCGTCACGGACCTCGATGTTGCTTCCGGCCTAAGCCGCTCGGAAACGCTCAGGTCCGGGAACAGCTTGCCAACTATCGCCTTCACGTCGGCCGCTTTGTCCTCCTCGTTCAGATGAAAGGTCAGGGTAATCCGGTACAGCCGTCGCTCCGGGTCCAGATCACAGTGCCCCTCAGCCAGGTAATATCCCAACAACCTCATCAAATCGGCCGAGACGGGAACATCGGTCCGGTAAGCCTTCGTCCTGGAGTGATACTCAGGCCGTACTTCAATGGGAATGGGAACGGTGCCGTTGGAACGGGTCGGGAAGTCCGCTCGGTTATACGTGATTAGGTAATCCCCCACGCGCAAGTCGGCGACCGCTTTTTCCACAAAGCGTCCGTTTTCATCGAAGACGATCACTGAGTGGTCACCGGTGACCCGCAGGACACCGCCTCCCTTATACCGGACCGTATACAAGCGATCCTTGAGGTGACGGATGATGTGGCTCACCGGAGCGAAAGTGACCCGGCCTTGCTCGTCGGCGGTCAGGATCTCCACCCCCTCCAGCGGGACTGAGCAGTTAACCTCTTTGACCTCGGCCGGCATCAAATCCGCGATCGGGATAAGGCGCACTTCCTTCCCCTGACGCACCAGGACGGGGGTATCCCCTGCCACGCTGCTCGACGCCTGGTAGAACCGGATGCTGGGGTCCACCGTGCGGATGGCTTCCAGCATCCGGGTGACGCCCAGAGCGGTCACTTCACCGGTGAAGACGGGCTGCGCCCAGGAGGTGGGCACAAAGGACTGAGCGGCCAAGTTGTAGACCTCCTGGGGGCGGTACTCCCGCAGGATGGTGATCAGGGAACCCTGGTCCAGCAGGTCGCCGGAGACCAGGGTGATCCGATCCTGGATGTGGTGGATGCGGGCGAAGTTGACGGTGCTGGTGCGCCGGACCATCCCGACGACTTCGTACCCCCGCTCCAACAGGAACTCGGCCAAATAGGAGCCATCCTGACCGGTGATGCCGGTGATGAGCGCTGTAGGCATATCATACCTCCGAGGAAATTCGGTTTCGCCAATCGTTCAACACGTCGCGCAGGCTCTGCTCAAAGGAGATGTGAGGCTTCCAGCCGGTACGGGCACGCAGCCGGCCGGCATCGCAGCAGATCTCAGGGATGTCCGACGGGCGCATCCGGGCCGGGTCCGGCTCCACGGCGACCTCCACGGTGCTGTAGCTCAGAAGGGTCTCCAGCAGTTCTCGGATGGACCGGGAGCGGCCCGACCCGATGTTGTAGACCTCGCCGGGTTCTCCGTGGGTGATGGCCAGGTGGTAGGCCCGCACCACGTCCCGCACA
>WFUY01000560.1 GCA_015484715.1 Thermoflexales bacterium
GTGCAGTCCACCCAGGAAGCCGCCTTCAAGGAGGAGGACATCCCGGTGCTCCAGCTCCTGGCCGATCAATTGGCTACCGCTCTGGAGAACGCACGCCTCTTCGCTCAGGCCCGGTCGAGCCTGGAAGAGCTGAGCCGTCTCTACCAGGCGATGACGGGAGAGGCCTGGCGACGGTTCACAACCTCCTGGCCGGACCTGCGCCGATTCCAGCGGGGAGCCGACGCGGTGCCGGAGGAAGCCTGGCGGGACCTCTTCGCCCAGGCCCGTTCCCAGGGACAACCGGTGAGGGGGCTCTGGGAGAATGGTGAGGGGGGCTGGTACCTGTTGGCTGTGCCGGTCAGGCTGCGCAACGTGCCCATTGGGGTGGTGGGATTCCATCGTCCTCAAGAGGCCGGCGAGTGGCGCAGGGAGGAGATCGTCTTCGCCGAGAGCTTGGCCGAACGGGTTGCCCTCTCCCTGGAGAACGTTCGACTCTTCGAGGAAGCCCAACGCCGCGCCCAGCGGGAGCAGTGGATCAGTCAAGTGACCGCGCGGATGCAGCGTTCTCTGGACTTGGAAACGGTGATGCGGGCGGCCGTGCGAGAGATTGGTCAGGCCATCGGGGCTGCCAAGGTGCAACTGCGGTTGAGGACGGATGGTCTGGAGCAGGAAGGGTGAGACGTGGAGCGTGAGGAGAGAGAGCCTATGGAGGAGGCTGTGAATCGGTCGCCTGTGCGCCTATCCTTCGGATTACACGGGACCCTGGCGGTCAGGTTGGTCATCACCTTCATCCTCTTCGCCATCGTGCCCGTTCTTGTGGTGGGGGTGCCGGCGGCCTTCTGGTCCATCGCCCGCACCGAGCAGGGAGCTCTGGCCTCCCTGGAGGCCAGCGCGGTCCGGCAGGCCGAGGCACTGGAGGGCGCTATCCAGGATTGGCAGGCAGCGGTGGATGCCCTGGCGGCGGACCCAAAGGTGGCCATCAACCTTCAGGTTATGATGGGAATGGTAGAGGCCGATGCACGCAAAGAGGCCCACGACAACCTGGTCTATCGCCTCGAACAGTTCCTGGCCGGCCACCAGAGCTTCCAGGATGCGATCATCGTGGATCTCGAGGGCACCGCTCTCCTCTCCACGGCCTCCTATCGGGAAGGGGAAGACCTGAGCGCCGATCCGGCCGTGGCGTGGGCGCTGGGCCTGCCCATTCTCTCCAAAGCCGCCGTTCACTGGGGACCTGAGCAGCGGACCCCCGTCGTTGCTGTGCCGCTCCGCTTCTCCGCCGGTGATACTCGGGCCATCTTCGTGGCCTGGCTGGACGACGATGCCGTGGCCCGTCTGCTCCAGGGGGCTGCCGTCACCTCGTTGTCCAGCCGGACCTATCTCTTCAGTCGCGAGGGGATGGTGGGGGCTGTGCCCGCCCTCGGCCCATCGGCGGCCGTCTCCTTTGGTTCCCCGGAGATTATGAGGGCTGCCCTGGTCGGCGGGTCAGGCGTTGCCAAGTACCGGAACGACGATGGGGTGGTGATGCTGGGGGCTTACCGTTGGCTGCCCACCTTGCGGATGGGGCTCCTGACGGAGGTCCCCCGCCAGGTGGTCGTAGAAGGCGTGATGGGCGCCATCGGCCGGGCCGTTGGTCTGCTCTACGTAGTCGGTTGGATAGGGCTGGTCGTCGCCGTCGCGATGGCCCGCAGCATCTCGATGCCTCTGGTGCGGCTGGCCCAGGCTGCCGAGCAGGTGGCTCAAGGGGACTTGAGCGTGCGCGTGCCCAGCGGGGGCCGGGATGAACTGGGGCTGCTGGTCCGAGTCTTCAACACGATGACGGCCCAGTTGGAGCAGAGCGTCGGTGCCCTTGAGGAAGAGGTGGCGGCTCGCACGGCCAGCCTGCAGCGACGCACCTCCCAACTGGAGGCCACCATTGAGGTCACCCGTGTAGCTGCCTCGACGTTGGAGATGGACCACCTCCTCCAGCGCGTGGTGGACCTCATCTCCGAGCGCTTTGATTTCTATCACGCTGGCATCTTCTTGCTGGACGAGACGGACGAGTATGCGGTGCTGCGGGCAGCCTCCTCGGAAGGGGGCAAGCGGATGCTGGCCCGGGGCCACAAGTTGAAGGTGGGGGAGGAGGGCATCGTCGGTTACGTGGCCGAGACCGGCCGGCCCCGCATCGCTTTGGACGTGGGGGAGGATGCGGTTTGGTTTGACAACCCGGACCTGCCTCACACCCGTTCGGAGATGGCGTTGCCGCTGAAGGTGCGCGGGCGGGTCATCGGCGTGCTGGATGTGCAGTCCACCCAGGAGGCTGCCTTCACCCAGGAGGACATCACCGTCCTCCAGGTGCTGGCCGACCAGGTGGCCATCGCCATTGACAACGCTCGCCTCTTCCAGGAGGCCCAGGAGAACCTGCAAGAGCTGGAGAGCCTCTACGGGCGTTACAGCCGGGAGGCCTGGGAGCGGTTGGGGCAGACCTACCCCATCGTCGGTTATCGCTACGACCCGTCGGGCCTTTCGCCCATCTTCGGCGACGGTGCCGGGGAGGGTGAGGCCGACGAAGAGGCTCCGATCCGCATCCCTCTAGAGGTGCGGGGGCAGGTGATCGGGACGCTTGAGGTCTGGCCCGAGCAGGAGGCTCTGATCTCCGATCAGATTACCCTGCTCAAGGCGGTTGGGCTTCGGATCAGCCAGGCGCTGGAGAGTGCCCGTCTCTTCCAAGAGACGCAGCAGCGGGCCTGGCGCGAGCAGATGCTCCACCAGTTGACCGCCCGGTTCGCCCGTTCCATTGATCTGGATACGGTGCTGCAGACGGCGGTACGTGAGTTGGCGCAGTTGCCTCGCGTCGCCGAGGCTTCCATCCACGTGAGCCCCCCGGAAGTCCCTCCCCCGGCGAATGGGGGTGAGGAGGTAGCCCAGGATGAGTGATGGGAAGAAGACCAAGGAGCAGCTGATCGGAGAACTGCAGAAGCTACGCCGGCAGATCGCCGAGCTGCGAGAAGAGCGTCAGCGGACCGAGACGGAGCTCCTCCAGTGCTATCAGAGCCAGGAGGTGCTGAACGCTCTCTTCCAGCTCTCCTTGGAAGAGGCGACGTTGGAGGAGCAACTGGAGCGCGCTCTGGATGTCATCTTCACCACGCCCTGGCTCTCTATGTTGCCCAAGGGCAGCATCTTCCTCGTCGAAGATGATCCGGAGGTGCTGGTCCTGAAGGCGCAGCGGGGGCTGCCCCCATCGCTGCAGACCAAGTGTGCCCGGCTTCCCTTCGGGCGCTGTCTCTGTGGCCGGGCCGCTGCCAGTGGCGAACTCCAGTTTGCCGACTGCGTGGACCACCGCCACGAGCACACCTACGAGGGCATCTCACCCCACGGGCACTACAACGTCCCGATCCTGCTGGAGGGTGAGGTGGTGGGTGTCCTCAACCTCTACGTCGAGGAAGGACACCGGCGGGATGAGCGGGAAGAGACTTTCCTGAAGGCGGTGGCCGGCACCCTCGCCAGCCTGATCAAGCGCAAGCGCGAAGAAGAAGAGCTGCGGCGAAGCCACCAGAGCCAGGAGGTGCTGAACGCTCTGATGCGCCTCTCTCTGGAGGAGACCTCGCTGGAAGAGCAGTTGGAGCGAGCCCTCGACGTGATCCTCTCCACCCCCTGGCTCCCCGCGCTGCCGAAGGGGGGCATCTTCCTTGTGGAGGGGGATTCCGGCGAAATCGTGTTGAAGGCCCAGCGGAACCTAGACGATCCGTTGCTGACCCTGTGCGCTCGGGTGCCCTTTGGCCGCTGCCTCTGTGGTCGGGCGGCGGCGAGCGGCAAGATCCAGTTTGCGGACAGGGTGGACGACCGCCACGAGATCCACTTTGAGGGGATGGCCCCTCACGGCCACTACAGCGTTCCCATCGTCTTGGACGATAGGGTGGTGGGCGTGATCGTCGCTTACGTGGAGGAAGGGCACCGGCCGAACAGACAGGAGGAAGCTTTCCTGGAGGCAGTGGCGAACACGCTGGCCGGCCTGATCAAGCGCAAGCAGGCGGAAGAAGCGCTGCAGCGGGCTCACGATGAGTTGGAGCGACGGGTCGAGGAGCGCACCCGCGATCTGGAGCACAGAGCTGTAC
>WFUY01000561.1 GCA_015484715.1 Thermoflexales bacterium
ATGGCGGACAGCGTGATGCTGGCAACGGCGCGGGTGCACGGGGCAGAATTGTGGACGCAGGATGCGGACTTTGAAGGGAAGAGGGGGGTACGGTACATAGCCAAGAAGTGAGATGGCCCTCTTCCGGCCGACCTGCCTGCGGCAGGGGGCCGAGCTTGGTCATTAGGACGGGGCGACGCAAAGAGGAGGAGCTATGGTCTTTGCCCCTGTGTTTGACATCGTGGTCTGGCCCCTGTTCCTGGCGATGGGGCTATTCGTGCTCTGCTTGCTCTTTCCATCCATCGTTATCGTTGAAGCCATCGTGCTGCGATTGCTGAGATGGGGAACATCCTGGCGTGTGTGGTTCGATGCGGCCGTTGCCAATCTCGTCTCCGGCCTCTTCGGGATCCTGATCCCCGTGGGAGCCGCACTGATCTCAGACGCCCCGTCGGACGTGGTCATCGGCTTGGTCGCGGCTTGGTTGCTCTCGATAGCCGTTGAAGGGGGAACCCTGCTCTTGATCGCGAAACTTCGAGGGCAAGAACCGCTGCCCGTTCGCCGAGCTTGGGGCTGCTCCGTGGGAGCCAACACTGCCAGTTACGTTTTACTGGGCCTAGCTCTTCTGGCATTGGGTACATGGCTTTGACCTGTAGACTTGCGGCCGGCGTTTGAAGCGCTGGATCGGGCCCTGGCAGGGCAAGGGCTACGGCGGGTCCCTGACGGGGGGCACGCCTGGCCTGTTCAGCCTGGGTCGCCGAGCCACACGTACAGGCTGAAAGCACCTATGCAAACCAAACCCCTTAAAGGGCGACAACTCCTCGCCGTTGGTGGCCTGGTTCTGTCTCTCGCTTGCGCAGCCGTGATAGCGATTCGGCTGATCCAAGAGGGGCTGCTCCCGCTGCCCGCAACCCATCAGCCTGAAACCACACCGCCCCCGGGTCTCATTCCACCGCGTCCATGTTCTCGACGATGGCCGCTGCGAACTGGGAGGTCTTCAGCAAGGTCGCCCCTTCCATCTGGCGGTGCAGGTCGTAGGTCACCCGCTTCTGCTGGATGGTGCGCGACATCGCCTCCCAGACGAGCTGGGCCGCCTCCTCCCAGCCCAAGTACTCCAGCATCATCATCCCGGAGAGGATGAGACTGCCGGGGTTCACCTTGTCCTGGCCTGCGTACTTGGGTGCGGTCCCGTGGGTCGCCTCGAAGAGGGCCACGTAGTCACCGATGTTCGCCCCTGGGGCCATCCCCAGGCCGCCCACCTGGGCCGCCGCCGCATCGGAGATGTAGTCGCCGTTCAGGTTCAGCGTGGCGATGACGTCGTACTCCGCCGTGCGGGTCAGGATCTGCTGGAGCATGTTGTCGGCGATGCGGTCCTTGATCACCACCTTGCCCTCCGGCGGCTCCCCGCCGTAGCGGTCCCACAGCTCCTGCTCGGTGATGGTGACCTCGCCGAACTCCTCCCGGGCCAGCTCGTACCCCCAGTCCCGGAAGGCCCCTTCGGTGAACTTCATGATGTTGCCCTTGTGCATCAGGGTGACGCTCTTCCGGCCTCGGTCCAGGGCGTACTGGATCGCCTTGCGGATCAGCCGTTTGGAGCCGAACTCGGTGACCGGCTTGATGCCGATGGCCGCTTCCCCGCTCACCTGCTGGCCCAGCTCCTCGTTCATAAAGCGGATCAGCCGGCGGGCCTCCTCCGTTCCGGCCCGCCACTCGATGCCTGCGTAGACGTCTTCTGTGTTCTCCCGGAAGATCACCACATCCATCCGCTCCGGGTGCTTCACCGGGCTGGGGGTGCCGGGGACCCAGCGGACGGGGCGGACGCAGGCGTAGAGGTCGAGGGCCTGGCGCAGGTGGACGTTCAGGCTGCGGAACCCGCCCCCTACCGGCGTCGTCAGCGGCCCCTTGATGCCCACGATGAACTCCCGCAGGGCCTCCTTGGTCTCGTCGGGCATGAAGGTGCCGTAGAGAGCGTTGGCCTTCTCCCCCGCGTAGACTTCCATCCAGACGAGGCGCCGCCGGCCGCCGTAGGCCCGCGCCACTGCCCCATCCAGCACGCGACGCATCGCCGGCGTGATGTCCACCCCAATCCCATCCCCTTCGATGAAGGCGATGATCGGATGGTCTGGGACCACCAACCGCCCATCCTGAACCGTGATCTTCTCTCCGTCGGTGGGAACTCGAATCTTTGAAAATGCCATCTCCTGCCTCCATAGCACTGAGAGTCGTAGTCTGGGAACCGGACGGATTATACCACAGAATAGGCCAATCGAGGAACCTGTGGGAGGCGACCGTAGCGAACTTCCTCCTCAGCGGTGACGAGCGATACCTGGAGTCCGTTTCTATCGAGGAGGGGAGGGGATGGGCTCTGGAGCCCACCCTCTCCTATTGTAGCAACGGTCATCTACGGTGGGACAGGAGATGGCGGCGCGTGGGCCGGTGCCTTGGCCGACCCGGCTCTGGTCTTTGGGCTGGGGATGGTGGGAGGGAAAGAGCTAAAGGAGGGCGGCGGACTGCTCGCCGGTGTACATGGGCGGGGTCAATGATTTGTCCATTGTACCATATCCCTACTGAGGGAGAACTACCGATGCAATTCTATGAGCTCACCCACCCTATGAAACTGACTACGATTACAACAAGGCTAACCCTATTCGGATGAAAGCTGCTCTCTATATTCCAGGAGTGATCTACCCGGTGTGTATGGGAGAAACGGGAGGAGGATGGGCCTCCAGTAACAGGATACGTGTAAAGGTTCCAAAGAAGTCAACGCTACGCCAGTACTTAATGGGTCAGAGCTTGCCTCTTGAGCAATGGCGGGAATTCGTCGTTACACTGCGTAGCGCTCTGAAGATTCCCTCCTGGATGCCTGTGGCCCCAGGTGCACAGATCGGGCAACCAAAAGGCGAGTTGCTGAGTGAACAACTTCCAGATATGATGCATCCCTTTCCCGGTCAACTCATCGTGCAGGCACGGGTGGTAGAGGCTCTGAAAGAAGCGAGACTTACCGGCTTTCAACCTGTACGTGTCGAGGTGCAATGGGGGAAAACAGTGAAAAGTCCTCGTGGGGAGCCCCCTGCACTGTACGAGTTGCTGGTGACCGGCACTGCCTGGCGAGTGGGGATGGACTTAGAGAGCATCACTGTATGCAAGGAATGCGAGCGAATCACCTTTCCCCATCCCGATTGGCTGGTTGTAGATGAGAGCCGCTGGGATGGCTCGGACTTCTTTCACGTGGATCGCAATCCGAACATTGTCCTGGTGACCGAGCGGGTTTGTCGAGTGCTGGCACGACATCGCTTCACCAACTATCACTGTGTTCCTTTGCCTCCAAAGGATGTTTGACATCGAGATCAGCAAGGGAGCGCCAAGATGCATGAGGGGGGTGATGATGTCCACACACGGCAGGCGAGTCCCCGGCATCCCGCTCGGCGCGGCTGAGGCCCGCCTTTAGCCTTTAGACAAGAGGCATACCTTTTGGTTGTAGAAGCAGTGGATGAAGAGCTACCCTGCTTAAGGGGCCGGGGGCCAGGGGGGCCGACGCCAGGCGGGATAGGCCCTCAGTACCGTCACCATCCGGCTGGACACGACTTCACCGGGGCTCACCGTCACCCGGCCGTTGGCAGGGCTGGCCTTCAGCCCGGACGGGGCTCTGCTGGCG
>WFUY01000562.1 GCA_015484715.1 Thermoflexales bacterium
ACGGGGGCGTGGGGATAGGCGGGAAGGGTAAGTGAGACGGGATAGTCCGGCCTGGGGCGAAAGGCGGCCCTGGGTCAAGCAGCCACGTTCTGCGTTTGGCAAAGTATCTTCGCACTGCGAGTCTGGTGTTTTGGCAGGCGATAATGTAAACAGGGGTATAGGTACAGGAAGACCAACAGTCTGGAGAAACCAAAATGTCAGGACTAGAAGCCCTACAATCCGTCCAATATGTGACGATCAAAGGTAAGCGGTTCGCGGTTCTCGATGTGGAAGATTGGGAAGCGTTAGTTGAGTGGCTGGAGACGCTGGAAGATTTGGACATCGCCCGGCAGGCGCTTGCTGCCCTGAGGAAAGCGAATGGGGATCGAGAAAAAGCGGGGTGGCTTTCGTGGGAAGAAATCAAGGGGGAGTTGGAGTGAAGTACAAGGTTTATGTTCTTCTGATGAGGCACTAGCACCGTTGATGGAGCAAGCTCTCGGCGAAGCGGAGTCCTCTGATTCCGACCGTTGAACAAGGGGATGACTATGAAAGGATTGGTTCTCAGCGGTGGCAAAGGAACACGCCTCTACCCCCTCACCTTCACCAGCGCCAAGCAGTTGATCCCTGTGGCCAACAAGCCCATCCTCTTCCGGGTGATCGAGGCCATCCGGGACGCCGGGATCACCGACATCGGTATCGTCGTCGGGGACACGGCAGAGGAGATCAAGAAGGCGGTCGGTCGGGGCGGACGATGGGGGGTGAAGGTCACCTACATCCAACAGGAAGCCCCTCTGGGCCTGGCCCACGCCGTCAAGATCAGCCAGGACTTCCTGGGCGACGAGCGCTTCGTGATGTTCCTGGGCGACAACGTGATCCAAGGGGGCATCTCCCCCCTCATCCAGCAGTTCGCCACCAGCGACTACAACGCCCAGATCGTCCTGACCCGGGTGGACCACCCGGAGCAGTACGGGGTGGCCGAGCTGGATGAAGAGGGGCGGATCGTGCGCCTGGTCGAGAAGCCCAAGGAGCCCCCCTCAGACCTGGCGCTGGTGGGCATCTACATGTTCGACCACCACATCTTCGAGGCGGTCAACGCCATCACCCCCTCCTGGCGGGGCGAACTGGAGATCACCGACGCCATCCAGTGGCTGGTGGAGCACGGCTACCGGGTCTATCCCTACATCCACCGGGGGTGGTGGATTGACACGGGCCGGCCCGGCGACATGCTGGAGGCCAACAGCCTGGTCCTGGAGGAGCTGGAGCCGGTCATCGAGGGCTACGTGGACCGCGATTCCCAGGTGGACAGCCGGGTCACCGTCCAGAAGGGGGCGGAGATCATCAACAGCGTCGTCCGGGGGCCGACGATCATCGGCGAGGATACCCGGATCGTCAACAGCTACGTCGGTCCGTTCACCAGCATCTACCACCACGTGCTGATCGAGAACAGCGAGATCGAGCGCTCCATCGTCCTGGAGCGGAGCGTCATCCGCGACGTGGACCGGCGCATTCAGGACAGCCTCATCGGGCGGAACGTCTGCATTGAGCGCTCTCCGTTCCGCCCCCGAGCCTACAAATTCACCCTGGGGGACAACAGCCATCTGGGCCTGGTGGTGAATGGAGGATAGCACCGTGCGCAACATCTTGGTCACCGGAGGGGCCGGCTTCATCGGCTCGAACTTCGTCCGCTACATGCTGGAAAAGTATCCCGATTACCGGATCGTCGTCTACGACAAGCTGACCTACGCCGGCCGGCTGGAGAACCTGCAGGACGTGGCCGAGCGCTTCCGGGGGCGCTACACCTTCGTCCAAGGCGACATCTGCGATGCATCCCAGGTGAACGCCGTGATGAAGGAGCACCGCATAGATGCCGTCGTCAATTTCGCGGCTGAGTCGCACGTGGATCGGTCTCTGATGGAGCCCGGTTCCTTCATCCAAACCGACGTCTACGGCACCTACGTGCTGCTGGAGGCGGCCAAAGAGCACGGTGTAGAACGCTACCATCAGGTTTCCACCGACGAAGTCTACGGCGAGATCCTGGAAGGCCGAGCGACGGAGACCTACCCCCTCCACACCCGCAGCCCCTACTCGGCCAGCAAGGCCGGCGGCGACCTGATGTGCCTGGCCTACTACCACAGCTTCGACCTCCCCGTGACCATCACCCGGGGCTCCAACAACATCGGCCCCTACCAGTACCCGGAGAAGGTCGTTCCCCTCTTCATCACCAACGCCATAGACGACATCCCCCTCCCCCTCTACGGCGACGGCTCCCAGATGCGGGACTACCAGTACGTCCTGGACCACTGCGAGGGGATTGACGTGGTGCTCCACAAGGGGAAGCCGGGGGAGATCTACAACCTGGGCACGGGGGTGGAGACGCGCAACATTGACATGGCCCGGATGATCTTGGACCTGCTGGGCAAGCCCCACAGCCTGATCCAGCCGGTGCGCGACCGGCCCGGCCACGACCGGCGCTACGCCCTGGACATCCGCAAGGTCCAGGCCCTGGGCTGGCGGAGCCGCCACACCTTCGAGGAGGCGCTGGAGAAGACGGTCCGCTGGTACGTGGAGAACGAGTGGTGGTGGCGGCCCATCAAGAGCGGCGAGTTCTACCAGGACTACTACCGGCGTCAGTACGCCGGCCGGGAGTTGACCTGATGGCCGACCACGAACGACGCTTCGACCCCAGCCGTTACCACGTGCTGGTGAACCCGCAACGGCAGGCTCGCTGGGACCCTCCCCGCTTCCTGCGCGACCTGGGGGTGAAGGCCGGTCAGGTGGTGCTGGACCTGGGCTGCGGGCCGGGCTTCTGGACGCTCCCCCTGGCCGAACTGGTGGGTTCGACGGGGGAGGTGTGGGCCCTGGACGTGAGCCCGGAGATGCTGGCGGTACTGCAAGCGCACCACCCACCGGCCCACGTCCGCGCGGTCCAGGCCGAGCTCCCCGACGTTCCCCTGGCCGACGCCCGGATGGACCTGGTCTGGGTGGCCTTCGTCTTCCACGAGGTGGAGCCTCCCCGGCGGCTGGCGGAGGAGCTGCGACGGGTGACCCGCCCCGGCGGGCGGGTGCTGGTCCTGGACTGGCGTCCCGACGGCGAGAGCAGCGGAGGCCCGCCCCGTTCCCACCGGCTGTGGCCCGACCAGGTGGTCGGCTGGCTACGGGAGGCCGGCTTCGCCCAGGCGGAACCGATCCGGGAGTACGCCGACGACTACCTGATCCTGGCCCGCTGAGCGGTCAGAAGATCTCGATCTCCCAGTCCACGACCATCAGGTCGGGTCGGTTGACCTCGATCCAACGCACCGCCCGCTCCAGCACCCGCTGGACGTGGCCGGCATCCGTGGAGACGGTCACCAGGGCGATCCGGGCCGACTGCCAGAGGTCCTGGTAATCCACCTCGGCAGTGGCCACGTTGAACTCCTTGTGCAGCCGGTTCAGGAGCGGCCTGAGCCGGCTTCGTTTTCCCTTGAGCGAGCCGTTGCCGGGCAGATGGAGCTCGACGCGGCAGGTTCCGATGATCATAGCCTACTGGGGATGCATCTATTCAGCCTACCCTCCCGCAGGGCACCGGTCGAGGGCGCCTTCAGCTCCGATGGGCTATTTGAAGCACGGTTTCGCGTCGGAAACGCGCCTAACCTGCGGGAGGGTGAACCGTTACTTGGGGATCACATATTGCGCATCGCGTGTCGCGGGTCGCCTGTGGCGTGCGGCGTGTTGGGGATGGAGGGGCCGCTCGAAGACGACGACCTGGTGCTCCCAGGCGGATTGGTAGCCTGCCTCCTCCAGGGCGGCGGTGAGGGTTGGGTCGTCCAGGACCTTGACGGAGACGTGGGAGCAGGGGGCAGCCACTGGTGCTGTCCCTACTCCGACGGCGGCCTGGCGGCGCAGGGCCTGGGCCAGGGGCCGCAGCGCAGCCTCCTCGCCATCCAACAGCCCCACCCGCAGGCGCTCCTTCTCCAGGTCCGGCAGGACGAAGGCCACGCCGACCCAGTCTCCTGCCTCATCGGTCATCCCCCACACCCGCCCCCGGGCCAGCAGCGCCTGCAGCCGCGCCGCCGTCAGCGTGCGCCAGACCCAGCGCTCCTCGTAGAGCCGGTGGCCGGCCTGGAAGCGGGGGGAGGCTTCCAGCAGTGCCCATATCGCCGGCGCTGCCGAGGGAGGCACCGGACGCAACGGGCCGACTTCCGGCCCAGACGGGGAGCGCTCGTCGGCCTCCTCCGGCCCGCCCAGAGCCTCGGCCCGGTAGAAGGCGTAGCGGGCGATGGGGTGGAAGCCGGTTCGAGCAGCCAGGTGGTGGACGGCCTGGTTGTAGGAACCGGTGCCGAAGCGCAGCACTCCCCTCCCCCGCTGCTCGGCCAGTTCGACCAGGTGGGCGTGGACCTGACGGGCGATCCCCCGGCCCTGGTGAGCCGGGTCCACCCGCAGCCCCTCCAACCACCACTCCTCCGGTCCCAGCCGGGTCAGCTTCCCCACCGCCACCGGCCTTCCCCCCATCGTGTCGACGACCAGTTGTCCCTCCCGATCGGCCAACCAGGCATCCCAGACCTGGGGCAGGTAGTCGTTCCCCTCCCAGATCTGGGCGGCGATAGCCATCACTGCATCCCGGTCCTCGGCGCGGGCCGGGCG
>WFUY01000563.1 GCA_015484715.1 Thermoflexales bacterium
ACCCTATGGCGGGCGACCCGATGGGTCGCCCCTGGACTTTGGCCCTTTGTATCGCCTAATTTGCGGCTTTGCGGGGGCGGAGCCCTCTGCCGAGAGGCCTTAGGGGTTCCTCAGATCCTTGCTGAACCCAGGACAGCGTTCCACATCCCGGCCACGACCACCTCTTTTTTCCCCCAGTCGGCCCTGGTCCCTACCCAAAGGGCCCGAAATTCCTCCCTTCCCCACAGCTCCATTCGATACGTCCGCCACATCGTTCCCAAAGACCACCGCCAACTTCCTCGCCACCACCGCTCCACCCGTTTCGGCCCTCCACACACCCCCCAAACCCGATACGCCGCTAAGACCAGCACCCCATACAGCCAAGCACTCCATTGCACGGAGACGACCGCCCCCTCCGCGCTCCAGCACTGCTTCTCCCCTAACCCCAATCCGCTCTTCATCTCGCGATGCGCCACTTCCACCTCCCATCGCTGCCACGCCCACAACAACAGCTCCTTCAACGGGAACGGCAAGACCCATTTCCCGTCTTGTTGCTTCGCCGGAACGAGCAAGAAGGTAGGTCGGCGCCGATGGGTCCGCTTTCCTTGTTTGATTGCCCGCCCCTTGACCACAAGTAGAAACATCGGCTGTCCCGGCACCCGGCTCCGCAGGAACGGCCCTTCCACCCGACACTTCAACGTCCGCATCTTGCCTCGAATCCGCATCCGAAACCTCAGCCACCCCTTCTTGCGCAGCAGAACCTCATGGGGTTTGGGCGCGCTCGCCCCGTACTTTCGAGGGCGTCCTCGCCCCTGCTTCTCCCTCGGAGGCAGCTCATACAGAACCCGATTGCGCGCGGTGCCCACCAGGGCCGTCGTTCGCTCCGGTAGGTTCCGCCAAAACTCCGCCTTGTCCATCTCGCCGTCGGCAATCACCAGGATCTCTTGCTCGTAGCGTCCGGCCTCATCCAACTTCTGACGGATCCAACGCAGACTTTCAATCGCCGCTTCCCAGCTCTTACAGGGCGGATAGGGCGAGGGACGGGCGTTCTGCGGAAAGGCTGGCCACCAAATCAACGGAATCGCCCGGCTACATCCATCCTCCAGAGGTACCAAC
This sequence comes from Thermoflexales bacterium, assembly GCA_015484715.1. Taxonomy (GTDB): domain Bacteria; phylum Chloroflexota; class Anaerolineae; order S140-20; family S140-20; genus S140-20. Next base: position 1,096 of record WFUY01000563.1, read on the forward strand.
CAGTAGAGCCCCAGAAAGCGCTGACCGCGCTGAAGGCCCGGTTGAAAGGGCGCGGTATACGGCGCTTTCATCCAACTAGTGCCCGGCATCTTGTGGCTGTGGCGTGGAACCCAAACGGGATCGACGGCGAGAACTAAAGGCTGATCCGGAGGAACATGCTGGAGAATCTCGTGCAACGTGATCGTCGCCGCCTTCAGCGGATCAAATCGGCGTCGACTGAAGAGGCGATACCAGGCACTCCAGTCATCTTGCACTAGGCCGAGGGCGAGAAGATTCTGCGTGAGGGTGTGACGACCGAAGGAGAAGAGTTCCGCCAAGACCAGGGCCGTGAGCCGATGGAAGAGACGGCCCTGGGAAAAGAGCGTGCGGTACTTCGCCAGAAGCGAGAAGAGGGATTGCAGAAGGCTCATGAAGGCGGTATCCTGGGTCATGGGGATGCCTCCTTCGTGTTTTTTGTTTTGGGTTGCGTGTAATCTAACGAAGGAGCATCCCCTTTTTCAATCCCCGCTTTCAAAAGGCCAAACTTCAGAGGGGGCGGGCCCAAAGGCCCGCCCCCGTCGGCGTTCGGCCCGTTACTGGTCGTGGACCCGGGCCAGGATGTCCGAGTCCTCCAGGATCAGGTAGTCCTCGCCGTCGACGGTCACCTCGGTGCCGCTGTACTTGGCGAAGAGGACCTTGTCCCCCACCTTCACTTTGATCTCCTCGTCGTCCCCCACGGCGATCACCTCCCCCATCTGGGGCTTCTCCTTGGCCGTGTCGGGGATGATCAGTCCGGTGGGGGTCCGGACCTCCTGCTCCACGATCTTCACCAGCACCCGGCTGCCCAGCGGTTCGATCCGCATCCCAACCTCCTTTCCTTCGCCTCACCCGACGGATCCGCCAAATATGGGGTTCGGTGCGCAGGTGCCTATTTTAACCCGAGCAGCTCGTCGATCCGACGCCGGTTGAAGCCGACCACGATCTTGCCGCCGATGTCGATGACCGGCACCCCTGTCTGGCCGCTGCGGCGGACCATGTCCCGCAGGGCGGCCCGGTCCCGGGAGACGTCCACGTCCTTGAACCGGATCCCCCGGGCCCGCAGGT
>WFUY01000564.1 GCA_015484715.1 Thermoflexales bacterium
GGTATAATCTGGGCATTGCCGGGTTCGCGCGAGGGGATAGCGGAGAGTCCTCGGAGCCTCCTGCCAGGTCGGGCTGATGAAGGGGATTGCTCACTTCATCACGGGGGTGGCCGTCGCCACGTTCTTCCCCGAAGCCGTTCGCCAGGCCGCCGACGGATCCCTCATCCTTGTCTTGGGCGGGGTCTTCGGGCTGCTGCCTGATACCCTGGACTTCAAGTTCGCCCGCTACTTTGAGCACCACGACGACGAGATTGATCCCCATCCCCAGCGGCTGGACCCCCGGGAGATGGCGGAGCGGGTGGCCGCGGCGATGCGGGCAGCCTACGAGACCGGAACCCCCCAAACGATCCAACTCCACACTCTTCGCTTGGGGGCCGACCTGTGGCGACGCTACTCGCTGCGTTTCATCCCGGAGACGGGGGAGGTGGCCCTGCGCATCGGTCCGGTGGTCAGCACCAGCCAGGTGCCGCTCCTAGGCAGTGAGCCCCCGGAACCTGCGGAGGCTCGCGTCCCCGTCGGTGTTCCCATCCGTCATACCTATGACGCCGAGATACCCGTAGACATCTTCAGCGGCCCGTCCTTCCGCTTTGAGCGGGAGGGGGAGGCGGTGCGGGTGACCTTTCTGCCCTGGCATCGGTCCTGGAGCCATTCCCTGGTGCTGGCTCTGGGCATCGGCCTGGGGGTCGGGGTGGTTCTGAGCCCCCTGGCCGGCTGGATCGCCGGCCTCGCTTTCGCCGCCCACGTGCTGGAGGATCAGCTGGGCTTTATGGGCTCCAACCTCTTCTGGCCTTTCACCCGCCGTCGCTTCCTGGGCCTCCGTCTGCTGCGCTCCACCGATCCGCTGCCCAACTTTCTGACCGTCTGGCTGGCGGTCGCCCTGATCCTCTTCAATTTGGATCGCTTTTCCTTCCAGCCTCGGTTGCCCACAGGCCCCTACCTGGTGCTGGCGGTGCTCTTGCCCCTGCTCCTGTTGGGAGGGGTCCATCTTTGGCAGCGGCAGGCCCGTCAGGTGGCGGTGGAGGCAACGGCCCAGGGTGAGATCCTCGAAGAGGCTGAGGAGGCATAAGGTGAGGCATAAGGTAGTGAAGCGATGAGACTGACGCAAGAGACCTGGGAAAAACTGGTCCAAGTTCTGCAAGGCCGCCGGGAGATACACTTCGCGTTGCTCTATGGTTCGGCTGTAGAAGGTCAACCCTTCCGCGACTTGGACATTGGTTTGGTCGTGGATCGGACCATCGTGCCCGCTTCGGCTGATTGGGACTACGCCTTTGCCTTGGCCGATGAATTGGAGGATCGCGTCGCCTATCCTGTGGACGTAAGGGTGATCAACGAGGCCCCCCTGCCTTTCCGGTACAATGTGAGCTGTGGGAAGCCCCTGGTCATCCACGACCGTGAGGCGTTCTACCGGTTCTTGGAGCGCACTTGGGATGAGTTCCTCGACTTCAAGCCGGTCGCCCTTCAATATCTCCAGGAGGTCCGATGACAGTTGACCCGATCCGGGTCCGACGATTTGTCGGTCAGATGAACGAGGCCCAGCGTCGTCTGCGGGAGCTGGGGCAGTTGGCGGAAGAGGAGTTCCTCGCCGATTATCGCAACACAGAGAGTGCCAAGTATCTGCTGATCGTCGCTACAGAGGCGGCAATTGATCTGTGCAACCACATCGTAGCGCGTCACCAAGGACGTCCCCCCCGGGATTACGCAGATTGTTTTGCCGTCTTGAGCGAGTTAGGTGTCATCACCCAAGACCTGGCGGCTCGCCTCCGTCGGATGGCTCGTTTTCGCAACCTTATCGTGCACCTGTATTGGGAGGTGGACAACCGACGGGTCTACCAGATTATTCAGAGCGATCTGGGCGATCTAGACGTGTTCCAACGGCAAGTGCTGGACTGGCTCTCGCTCTAAGAGCCGGGTTGTAGTGTTCGCAGGAAGGGAGGCGCGGTGTGGAACCCCTTCTGGAGCGCTATCGTTGGGTGGTCTTCTCCTTGCTGGTTCTGGCCCTTGCAGCCGGCCTGTTCACCTTCGCCCTCCGTCGTCCCGGCCCCGTCGTCATCACCGTCCTTCCCCCTCCGCCGACGCCTACAGCCACGCCGACTCCAACGCCGGCCCCCCTACGGGTCTACGTCAGTGGGGCGGTGCGTCATCCCGATGTCTACGTCCTGCCCCCTGGCAGCCTGGTCCGAGATGCCCTGGAGATGGCCGGCGGTCCCACAGCGGAAGCGGACCTGGAGGCCATCAACCTGGCTCTCCAACTCGCCGACCAGATGCAGGTCCACGTTCCCCGTGGGGGTGAGAGTACTTTCGTCCCTCTCGCCAGGCGCGACCGTCCCGCCTCGTCCCAATCTTCTTCCCAGAAGACTCGCCTCGTCAACATCAACACCGCCTCGGTGGAAGAGCTCCAGACGCTGCCTCGCATCGGCCCCACCATCGCGCAACGGATCGTGGCCTATCGGGAGGAGAACGGCCCCTTCGAGCGTCCGAAGGACCTGATGAAGGTGAAGGGGATCGGCCAGGCTACTTTCGAGGCCCTGCGGGATCAGATCACCGTGGGGCCGTAACCGGCTTCGGGCGTGACCGTCGGCCGTTGATCGGCGTTTATCCATCCCCTGGACGGCTTATCCCACAACAGATCTACCGATTTTTGAGGCTTCCCGGTGAGGCTGATCAGGACCCCGATGCTTGGTTGGGTGCCGGCCTGGCTGTTGGGCATCTTCCTGGCCGCCCATCTCCCCTTCCCCCCGCTTGGCTGGTTCCTCCTCGCCTGCCTGCTCGCGGGGCTGATCTGGCTGACCCGCCGGGCCTCTCTGGCCGCCTTCTGGTTCTCCTGGGGCCTCTTCCTGGCCTTGGGAGCCGCCCGCTACAC
>WFUY01000565.1 GCA_015484715.1 Thermoflexales bacterium
GCTGTAAGCTATAAAGCCAGAAAGAAGCTATAGAGCCAATAAGGAGGAAAACCTATGGCTGTTCGAGAGATCGCTGGGAAGCCCATTGAGTTCGACGATGAGGGGTTTATGGTCAACCCCGACGATTGGACGCCGGAGATCGCCAAAGTGCTCGCCCGTGAGGAGGGCATCGAGGAGTTGACCGACCGCCACTGGAAGGTGATCGAGTTCTGCCGGGCCGACTTCAAGGCGCGGGGGGAACCGCCAACCCTGCGGCGGATCACCAAAGCCGGGGGCATCCCCACCAAGGAACTGTTCAAGCTCTTCCCCAAGGGCCCGGCCAAGAAGGTCGCCCGCATCGCCGGGCTGGGGAAGCCCCAAGGCTGCGTCTAAGAGCACGCCTGGATCTTCTCGGAGCCGCCGAAGGCCCTAAGGGTTCTCCGGCCGGAAACCCTTGGGGTCTTCCCGACACAGGACCAAGGAGAGCAACAATGGCTGAGGAAAAGAACCGCCATATCGCCTTCATCTGCTCCAAGGGCGATCTGGACATGGCCTTGCCGGCCCTGATTATGGGTTGGGCCGCCCTGGGCAACGGCGTGGACGTGACCATCTTCTTCACCTTCTGGGGGCTGGACATCATCAACAAGAAGCGCGTGGACCACCTGGAAATCGCCCCGGTTGCCAACACCAGCTTCAAGTTCAGCCTGATGGGCCTGCCCACCGGCAACCTGGGCATCCCCCAGTGGATGGGCGCCCTGCCGGGTATGACCGCCTTCGCCACCGCCTTCTTGAAGAAGAAGATCGCGGACCTGGACGTGCCGCCGGTGCGCGAATACCTGCAGATGCTGGTGGATGGTGGTGCCAAGCTGTACGCCTGCAAGATGACGGTGGACATGATGGGCCTGACGATGGACGACTTCGTCGAAGGCGTCGAGGGCATCGTCACCGCCAGCGACTTCATTGACATGACCGAAGGCGCCCAGATCATCTTCATCTAACCTAGCCCTCCATCCACGCTCCGTGAGCGAGGGGATACACACAAGCAGCCCTCCCGGTCCCTGGGACCGGGAGGGCTGCTTTCCGCCAGACCACAGAGAGCCGGGCGGGGGCCTGCACCCTACCCGGCTCTCTATGCAAAGGAGGAGAAAAGGAGCGCCTTGCTGATTGTACTTTACCACAAAGCCGATTTTCTTTCTGAACGCCCTCCCCACGCTTTCCCTACGGATACCCTACGCCTTCCCGACGATCCCCGACGGCCACCCTGCGCCTTGACGCTCACCCCGCTTTCGCGTACAATCCGGGCGTGAATCCAGCAGCCGAAGACCCGGTCTCCGGGATTCACAACCCTGGGAAGGAGGAGGCTATGGTGAAGATCACCCTTCGCGATCAGGAATGGGAAGTGGAAGCCGGCATCACCGTTCGAGAAGCCATCGAGAAGGTCGGGCTGACGCCGGAGATGGTCCTGCCCGTGCGCGACGGCAAGCTGATCACCGAGGATACCCGTCTGGAAGAGGGCGACGAGATCAAGCTGGTGGCCGTGATCTCAGGAGGGAGTCCGTAATGAAGTGCCGCAAGTGCGGTCAGAAGGCCGCCATCAACATGCGCCACCACAAGCTGGCGCTCTGCGGGGAGCACTACCAGGAGTGGTTCGTCGAGCAGACGGCCCGCACCATCCGCCGCTACAAGATGTTCCGCCGCGACGAACGGGTCCTCGTCGCCGTCTCCGGCGGGAAGGACAGCCTGGGCCTTTGGGACGTGCTCCTGCGCCTGGGCTACCAGGCCGATGGCCTCTACATTGACCTGGGGATCGCCACCCGCTTCGACTATTCCGGGCAGTCCTTCGAGAAGGTGGAGCAGTTCGTCGAAACCCTCTGGCCCGACGCCCAACTGCACGTCCTCGACGTCAACGCCCTCTACGGTGCGACCATCCCCGAGGCAGCCCGCATCAGTAACCGGGGGCGGGGCAAGCCCTGCTCCGTCTGCGGGCTGGTGAAGCGCCACGAGATGAACCGGATCGCCCACGAGATGGGGTACGACGTGCTGGCGACGGGCCACAACCTGGACGACGAGGTCGCCGTCCTCTTCTCCAACGTGCTCCACTGGCAGACCGGCTACCTGGCCCGCCAGGCCCCGGTGCTGCCGGCCAGCCACCCCGGCCTGGCCCGGAAGGTGAAGCCCTTCTGTCGCTTCTACGAGCGGGAGACGGCGGCCTACGCCCTGCTGCGGGGGATTGACTACATCTACGAAGAATGCCCCCACGCCGTGGGGAGCAAGACCATCGCCTACAAGGAACTCCTGGCCCAACTGGAGGCCCAATCGCCGGGGGCCAAACTTCAGTTCTACCTCAGCTTCCTGCGGGCCAAGGAGGAGGGGCTCTTCGCCGCCGTCCAGGAGCGGGAGGAAGGGCGGCTCCACGCCTGCGAGCGCTGCGGTCAGCCGACCAGCGCTCCCGGCCTCTGTGCCTTCTGCCGCCTCTGGGACCGCGTGGCCGAGGTGAAACGGCCTCCCGTACCCACCACCCCCTTGTAGGAGGGCCTTCCAGGCCCGACTTTCCAAGCCCGACCTTCGGCCCTGGAAGGGCCTCCTACACCCTGAAGGGCCTCCTGCGCCCCGGTAGGAGGGTTTTCCAAGCCCGATATGGGGCCAGCGCAGAGATTCTGCCGGTGGCCCCCTGTAGGAGGGCTTTCCAAGCCCGACCTTCCAAGCCCGGCGCTCCCAGGTAGCTGAGGTAAGCAATCTCCCGCCCATCACACCCTAGCTATTCGAGGCAACGGCGCGATGACACGAGGATACAAATTCTACGACACCATCACCGCCATCTTTGTGGCCGTGTTGCTCATCAGCAACATCGCTTCGTCGGCCAAGATCGTGGACTGGGGCGTCTCCCTCTTCGGGCTGCCCCTGGCCTTCGACGCCGGCACCCTGCTCTTCCCCATCAGCTACATCTTCGGCGACGTGCTGACGGAGGTCTACGGCTATCGGCGCTCCCGCAAGGTGATCTGGACCGGCTTCGCCCTCTCGGCGCTGATGGCTGCCATCTTCTGGATCGTGGGACGGCTGCCCGGCGATCCCGAATGGGAAGCCTACGCCGGCCAGGCCGCCTACGACGCCATCCTGGGGGGCGTCAGCTCCGGCGGCATCATCGTCGCCAGCCTGATCGCCTACTTCGCCGGCGAGTTCTCCAACTCCTACGTGATGGCCAAGATGAAGATCCTCACCCGGGGACGCTGGCTCTGGACCCGCACCATCGGCAGCACCCTGGTCGGTGAGGGGGTGGACACCGCCTTCTTCATCGTAATCGCCTGCGCCTTCGGCGTCTTCCCCTGGAGCATCGCCCTCACCCTCATCGTCACCAACTACATCTTCAAAGTCGGCATCGAGGCGCTGATGACCCCCATCACCTACCAGATCGTCAACGGCCTCAAGCGGGTCGAGCACGAGGACTACTACGACTACGACACCGACTTCAACCCCTTCAAACTGGAAGTCTGAGCGGGCGAGGACCCTACGACGCGATGCCCTGGTACGAATACGCCGGCAACTTGCACAGCCACACGCCCTACTCTGACGGGCACTGGACCCACGCCCAGGTCGCCCACGCCGCCGCCGAAGCGGGCCTCGACTTCGTCGCCGTGACCGACCACAACATCTGGGTCGGAGGGCTGGAGGGATACTACGGGAAAGCCCTCCTCCTGGTCGGTGAGGAAGTCCACGACATCCGCCGCAACCCCCAGTGCAACCACCTGCTTATCTACGGGGCCGACGCGGAGATGGCCCCCCAGGCCGGCGACCCCCAAGCCCTCATT